>CALYSH010000001.1 GCA_945485625.1 uncultured Lachnospiraceae bacterium
CCGGAATCATGTATAATGAAAGTCGAAATAAGAGGAGATTTATCATGTATAGGAAAATCAAACGTCTAATGGCCCTGGTGGTGAGCGGATTACTCATGACCTCCCTCCCCCTTACGGCATCGGCTGAGTCCCCGGACGAGCTGGTAGCCAGAACCAGGGTCCTTCCCATAGAATCCAATGAAATTGAAAACTGGCCCCAGGGCCCGGTAGTCAGCGCGGAGTCCGCTATCCTGATGGAGGCAGAAACCGGGACCATCCTGTATGCCAAGGATATCCATAAGCAGGAGTACCCGGCCAGTACCACGAAGATTCTGACCACCCTCATTGCAGCAGAGCGTTGCGAATTGAATGAAGAAGTTTATTTTTCCAAGCGGGCGGTCTTTAGTCTTCCCGCGGGCAGCAACCACATCGCCATGAATGCCGGAGATGTTCTTTCCATGGAGCAGTGTCTGAATGCCATCCTGATTCGCTCCGCCAACGAGGTAGCCTATGCGGTTGCAGAGCATATCGGCGGAAGCTTCGAGGGCTTTGCGGAAATCATGAATGAGCGGGCAAAGGAGCTGGGCTGCGTGGATTCCAACTTTGTGAATCCCAACGGTCTTCCGGACGAGAATCACTATACCAGTGCCTATGATCTGGCAAAAATCGGTCAGGCCTTCTTTGACAACTCCATGCTCTGTGACATTACCCTGACCAAGCGTCTGGTAGTGGAAAAGGAAAACGGAACTCTGATTGACAATAATAAAATGGAGCTGATTCCCGGCGGGAAGCACGCGTATCCCTATATCGTGGGCTGCAAGACCGGCTACACCAGCGCCGCCAGGTATACATTGGTATCCTGCGCGGAGAAGAACGGTCTGAAGCTGATTTGTGTTGTTATGCGGGATGAGAATCCCTTTGTATATGAGGATACCATCTCCCTTTTTGATTACGGCTTTGCTAATTTTGAACGGGTGAATGTGTCCGAGACGGAAACCAAGTACAATATTGATCATGTAGGTCTGTTCTACCAAAGCAACAGTGTCTTCGGAAGCAGCGGCTCTCTTCTGGCCCTGAATGACCAGGATTCCATTATTTTACCGAAGACATTAACCCTGTCGGACCTGGATTCCAACATCATTTACGAGACCGGACAGGCCAATCAGGCTGCGGTAATCGAGTACTCCTATCGTGGACATGCGCTGGGCTCCGTAGCCCTGGAGTTTCAGGAAAATACCGAAAAAAAATCTACCTTCGATGATCCGGAGGCAGCTTCGGAAGAGGAGAAGAACCCGGAAAAGAAGCCGGCCTTCTTCTTCATAAATGTGGTGAAGATCCTCATGGTACTGGGCGGAATTGCTGCAGCAATCCTGCTTTTCCTGTTCCTTCGCTCCATCCGGGACAATTTCCATTTCAACTTCTTTGACGGCGGCAGACGGTCCCTCTCCAGGCAGAGACGTCAGGAGATACGACAAGCCAAACGTCGTTCCCGCACCAGATACAAAAAACGCAGGTGGCATTAATGCTTCCTGCGTTTTTTCATTTCATCTGCATGCTCTTTCCGTGCAATCAGCTCTTCCTTTTCTTTTTCGGTAATAAACCGGGAGGTTTTCACTACAAACGCTCCCCCATCATTTGCTTTCTGCAATCTCAGCTTGTACTTGATATAGCCATGCTGTCCGCAACAGGCCAGACAGTAATAGTGCTTATTGTTCAGTGTGAACCATTTCATCTTCTTTCTCAGATTCTTATGGCAAAGATAACATTTGCTGGAGCTGACCTCCTTGTCCGCGAAGGCTTCCTTTTTGCTCTCAAACACCCTGGAAATATACTTGGCGTAGGTGTCAAACACCACACGTACCTCCTGCTCCCTTGTTTTCGGAGGATGGTATACATCATAGGATACATTCCGAATCACCTCGGGCTTCCTTGCCAGCACATAGGTAAATACCTTCGCCGTGTAATAGGCATCACTGATGGCACGATGGAAGGGCTCCTGCTTCAGAATCCCCAGATAATCCGTGGCGAATTCCAGGTTCCTACGGGTCCTCCGGTCCTCATATGCGATGCTGAACAGCTTCTGGATGTCCAGATAGGCAAAAGGCACTTCGGACAAAGGCGGAATCTCGTAGTACTCCATATTTCGCTGCAGCTCCACCAAATCCAGAGTCCCCCAGGTACAGAACATCCTATCCTCCCCACACCATTGCAGGAAATCCCGGCATACCGACGGAAAGGGACGACCTGCTGTCAGGTCGTCCATCTGTATATGAATCAATTGTTCCGTAATCCGATGCATCTCATGATAGATAGCCGGCTTAATCAGCTCACAGAACTCATCTGTGATTTCCCCTGCGGAGTTTACCTTGACAGCACCGATTTCGATGATTTCAAAGGGCAGCTTTTCATCCCGTTCATTCTCCCGGCTCCCCTGGTTCCACTCCAAATCCAATACAATATAGTTCATTCTTCACCCCATAATCAGGCTTTTTCCTAGTATGCTCTTCCCCAGTATACCATCTTCTTTGCAGGCTTTCCACAGCATACACAGGTCTCAGCAATCTGCTCCTGCTCAAAAGGCATACAACGGCTGGTTACGCTCAGCTTCTCCTTGATCATATCCTCACAGGCTCTGTCACCGCACCACATGGCTTTTACAAAACCGGACTTCTCCGTAAAGAGCTTCTCGAACTCTTCCATATTCTTAGCCACGTAGGTATGCTCCTCACGATGCGCTCTTGCTCTCTCCAGCATTTCCTTCTGAATGGTCTCCAGAAGTTCTCCTGCCTTTGCTTCCAGCTCATCCAGAGATACCTCCAGCTTTTCTCTGGTATCACGACGGCAGATGACGCACTTGTTTGCCTCAATATCCTTCGGACCAATCTCCACACGGATGGGATAGCCGCGCATTTCCGCCTCGGCAAACTTATAGCCGGGGGTCTTGTCGGACTCATCCAGCTTCACACGGAAGCTCTTACCGAGAAGCTCCTTTAACTCTCTTGCCTTCTCCAATACGCCTTCCTTCTTCTGCTGAATGGGAATGATACCGATCTGGATAGGAGCTACTCTGGGGGGAAGTACCAGACCTTCGTTGTCACCGTGTACCATAATAATGGCACCGATCAGACGGGTGGTCATACCCCAGGAGGTCTGATATACATGCTTCAGGGTGTTATCCTTATCCGCGAACTGGATATCGAATGCCTTGGCAAAACCGTCACCGAAGTTATGGCTGGTGCCGGACTGAAGTGCCTTACCGTCATGCATCAGGGCTTCGATGGTATAGGTAGCTACCGCACCTGCAAACTTCTCCTTCTCGGTCTTCTGTCCCTTCACCACAGGAATTGCCAATACCTCTTCACAAAAGCTTGCATACAGATTCAACATCTGAATGGTTCTTGCTTCCGCTTCCTCTGCGGTAGCATGTGCGGTATGGCCCTCCTGCCACAAAAACTCTCTGGAACGAAGGAAGGGTCTGGTCTCCTTCTCCCAGCGGACAACGGAACACCACTGATTGTATACCTTGGGCAAATCTCTGTAGGAATGAATGTCATTCTTGTAAAAATCACAGAACAGGGTCTCGGAGGTGGGACGGACACACATTCTCTCCTGCAGGGGCTGCAAACCTCCATGGGTAACCCATGCAACCTCCGGTGCGAAGCCCTCTACATGATCCTTTTCCTTCTCCAACAGGGACTCAGGAATAAACATGGGTAAATATACATTCTCCACTCCTGTCGCCTTGAAACGCTCGTCTAACTGCTTCTGGATCAGCTCCCAGATAGCATATCCTGCAGGCTTGATCACCATACATCCCTTAACGGAGGTATAGTCGATCAGTTCCGCCTTCTTTACCACGTCCGTGTACCACTGTGCAAAATCCACGTCCATGGAAGTAATCTCTTCCACCATTTTCTTGTCTGCCATATTCTTCTCCTTCTTTCTTTCAAGCTAAAAAGAGCCTCCAATCCCCAAAGGGACCGAAGGCTCGGCGGTACCACCCTAATTAATGCATACGCATTCTTCTCGAAACCGTTAACGCCGGCATACGCTGTATTTCATGCAGTCATTCATACAGGACTCCAAGGCAGGTTCAAAACCTTTCACACAAGAACCTCTCAGCCGCGCTTACCGCGCCACGTTCTCTCTCTGGGGTGCTTCCGGAATCTACTAACCCTCTTCATCGTCAAAGATATATGTAGAGATTGTAGCCCTTGGGAGTCTGATTTGTCAAGCCGGAGTTTGCAATTTTCGAAAGAATCCTCCATTACGTCCCATTCTTGTCACTTTTCCCAAAATCTGCTACACTAAATCTGAAAAAATCCCCCTATGGAGAAAAAACATGGAACGCATCATCGAATACATGATCCCTGCAGACCTACCCTCAGTAACGGGGTCCATCACCATAAAAGAATACTTAAAGTCCAGGGGATACTCCGCCCAGAGCATAAAGCTGTTGAAGCTCTCTCCGGAAGGACTTCAAATAAACCATCAGCCGGCGCTTATCAATGCGCCCATTCAGCCCGGGGATTTGCTCACGGTGCGGATTCGGGAGGAAGCCTCCTCCGAAAAGATTGTCCCGGTTAAGCTCCCTCTTTCCATCGTCTATGAGGATGAGGACCTCTTTGTCATTGATAAGCCCGCGGGCATGCCCATTCATCCCTCCCAGAATAACTTCCACAATTCTCTGGCAAATGCTCTGGCATGGCATTACGAAAAAATAGGAGAGCCCTTCGTCTTTCGCTGCATTAACCGCCTGGATAAGGATACCTCCGGGCTTACCGTCGTGGCCAAGCATGCCGTCAGTGCAGGAATCTTAGGAGCTATGATTTGTTCCCGGGAGACCTTCACCAGAGAATATCTGGCCATCGTAAAGGGGTCACTTACACCCCCGGAGGGCATCATAACTGCTCCCATCGCCCGAAAAAAAGATTCCATCATTGAACGGCAGGTGGATTTCGAGCATGGGGAAAGGGCTGTGACACACTACCGCCTGCTCAGACAAAGAAATGGGCACAGCCTGGTTTCCCTTACCTTAGAAACAGGCCGCACCCATCAGATACGTGTCCATATGAAATATATTGGTTTTCCCCTTATCGGAGACCATATCTATAACCCTGACCTTGAGCATATCAGTCGCCAGGCACTCCATGCCCACAGGCTGTGCTTCACGCACCCTGTCACCGGTGCTCCCTTAGAATTTATCTCCCCCTTACCGGCGGACATGGCGGTCATTTTAGATATGTAATTTGCGAAGGGCATTTTCTGCAATCAGGCACTCCCCATGCTCTCTCACGTAGGTCATCCGATCCTCACCGGCACCATATCCCACCGCATACTCCAGCGCCTGCACACAGGCCTTGCTGTATTTCTCATAAGCCGCTCTGCCCTTTTCCATGTACAGGAAATACTGTCCGTCCACACGGTACAGACTGCTGAAAACCCGTAAGGTCCTGGGAAGCACGGCTGCATAATCCATCAGCTCCTGCATATGTTCAAATACAAAGACTGCCTCTGTAGAACGCACCGGCTCCGGCTTTTGTCCGGAGGGTTCTGCCGCCTCCCTGGGGGCTGCATCCCGGTTCTCTAAACCTTTGGTCAGTGCCTGCTGCATTTCCTTCAGGCAATCTAACAAGGGCCCCGCATCCTTTCCCTCGAAGGGATCCTTCTCCGAAAAGGTCAACAGCATGCCCTGATCCGGCACCATCATTATCTGCAGATCAAAGGCAAACTTAGGCGGTGTATAGCCCACCTCTTCCTTTGCCTGCTCCATGATTTCATGCACGATCTCCCTGGCTTTATCACTCCGGGTGATAAAATCCTTATAGTCAATCTGGTATTCCTGCAATTCCTCATTGGACAGGAAACATTTTACCGTCTTATCATCAACTCTTTCAATTCTCATAACACAAAACCTCTATTCACAAGGGCGAAATCCTTCCGCAAAGCTCTCTCCCCTTAATTCCACATTGTATAAAGCGGGGACGGATGGAAAGTAAGCATAACCGGACAGACCACCGTTTAGCGGGACAAACACACTCTCTTTACCCAAAGAAACCTCCCGAACCTCATATACCCCATAATCCTGCTGGCATACATAATAATCCAACTGTCTGGAACTCCACACGAGACTTCCCATGATAAACAATTTATAACATCCATAAGCCAGAATTGCAAGTCGAATCATACCATCTTTTCGAAGCAACGTCACAAAATACCCACCCATTAAAGCTGCCAAAAGCAAAATGTATGCATAGCCATATCGTACCAAGGGGGCAGATAACTGCCAGAACGCATAACAGGCTGCCACTGTCACCATCACCAGCATGGCATCCAGCTTTTCCCAATGTCTCTTCAACAGGCAGGTAAGCATCCACACCGATAAAACAGCAAGGCAGAGCAAATCCGCCAGAATCAGAAGCTTTTCCATAGTAGTCAGGCTCTGCATCCATTGCTGAAACCAAGCTGTAATCGGCAGATCCAGCAGCGTAATATCATATAGGCCCCTGCCCCATACCTTTATATTCGCCGCATCTATCTCCACTCTTTGTGCTGCCATCTTCCAATCCAGTGAAAACAAATCCAGCTGAGGAAACGGATACAGCAAATAGCCGGAGATGATTACCGTCCGAATCATCCATGGGGCACAGACCAGAATACCGGAGCACAAAAAGATTCCGATTTCCTTCCATTTTTTCTCCCGAATCAGTTGATACGCCGGCTTAATGACCAAAACCAGGATTAATCCGGCAGTTAATTTCAAAGTCAGCGCATATACTCCGGCCACACAAAGCAATCCAAAGGGAACCACATCCCCTTTTCCCTTTTCCAACTCATCCAGCCATTTAATTACAATATAAAAAATCATGCACATAATGCAATAATCCGAAGTAGGTGCAATCACCTCATCCGCGATGATTGTTAAATAATAAATTCCCGCCACTCTTGCAAAATCCGACCACACAAGTTTTCTTCTATGAAAACGCTTGCCGATTTGAATGCATAACACGCTCAGCAAAAGAGCAAAAAAACCATTTCCCGTATGTAACGACTGACCAACTAAAAACTTCATGCTGTACAATGCACTGAAGGAAAAGAAAGAACTGTTGTATGCAAATCGTTCATGAAGATTGCCCAATCCCGGAACAACACCATATTCTTCCAACCATCGAATACTTTGTGCATGGTACAAATCTGTATCTAACATCATATATCCCCTGGATGTCTGATAGGCCCAGAAGGCCACCAGGAGAATCAGAACCACCCGATACACATTCCCCTGCTGCTTCCATGCTCCCAAAAGCTTCTGCACCATCTCCCGGCCATAGCACACACACACAAGTGCGGCGGCCAGAACCATCCCCACATTTGCCCAAAGCCCCACCGGTCCAAAGAGGCTGAACACCTGAGCATACACTGTGGTTGATATCACTCCTGCCATAATGATGCTGTCCACATTCTGCAGCGAATAGCCCAGAAGCTTCTCTATCAGCTTCCGGATTCCAAAGCCCAGAGAAAAAGTGGTGATTCCCATATAAATCCAATTCAACAAAACACTGATCATAAGAACGATTCCTTTTTTCAACACTCGCAAACCCGCACTTACGCGCTCTTCATGCTGCTTCACAGCATATTTGCTTGCGTACATTATACCACCTTCCCAGGCATCCCGCCACCTCTTTTCGCCCGCATAAGGGCAGAAAACTTTAGGTTTCCATTTTGCAAAAACTGTGATACTATTTTTATGTCATGAAAAGAAACTGTTTCGATGGTGAAAGGATCCATCTTTATGTGGATAGAAGAAATTACACCCGGTGAAACCGTCACGTTAATTGCCACTTTTCAGCAGGAAAGATTGGAGTTTACCACGACGGTTCAGGAAAGCTACGAAAAAAAGCATATTATTTTGACTGATGTGATTACCAAGGATGACAAGGTATTGACCTTTCATGCCAAGGGACTGCTTGTAAATCTGATGACCAAGCCGAAGGACAAGGCACCCCAGGTGTTCAAGAATGTCGCCATTCGTCTGATGAAAAAGCAGGATGGAAGCCTCTGCTACTCCATCACCACCCTGGCAGAATCCAAGGATTTCAATCGCCGGGAAGCCTTTCGTTGTTATATCGGTATCCCCACCTCCGTTCAGGGCGGCGGAAACAAAGCAGCCTACGATGCCGTCATCAAGGATGTAAGCATCTCGGGCTTCTCCATAATCTGTTCTGCCGATGTGGAGTTTCGTGAAAACCAGGTCCTTCATGTTCTGTTGAATGATCGAATTGAAGAATTGGCCGAGAATTACAGCTTTCATCTGTACGGAATCATTGTACGAATCGAAGAATTGGATAACGGCAATATCGTTTACGGTTGTAGATTAAATACCCGGGTAAACGGTATTGATGCCTACATTATGAAAAAAGAACGAATGCGCCTGAAAAAGACGAACGGAGGTGTATCCTGATGGTAATGGACGGAGATTCCAGAAGAGAAGCAATCATGAATTGCCTTATGGAACGAACCACTCCCATAAACGGAATGGAGCTGGCGAAGCGTTTTGGTGTCAGCCGCCAGGTAATTGTGCAGGATATCGCACTTCTGCGCGCCAAAAACAGAGATATCCTTTCTACCAACAAGGGTTATCTCTTGTTTCAGTCCCAGGAAAAAAACGGTGGCGTTACAGAGGTTATTATGGTCCGCCATCTCTCCGAAGAGACCCTGGACGAGATGCGTTCCATTGTGGATTTCGGCGGTTCCATGCTGGATGTGTCCATCGATCACGACCTGTATGGCCAGATTCGGGTGGATTTATTGATTCGCAACATAAGGGATGCGGAAGAATTTGTAGAAAAAATGACACACAGCACGTCAAAGCCTTTGAAAGAATTGACGGAAGGGTGTCACTATCATACCATTCAGGCCCCCTCTGCCAAAGCCATGAAATTAATCAAGGAGGATCTGGCAGAAAAGGGATACCTGATAAACTAAAGTTTATTCCTTCCAGTGCAGTCTATGAAGATCTCCCTCCGTCTGCATACTGGAATAACCGTTCTGTCTGAGAGCCTCATACAGAACAATTGCCACGGAATTGGAAAGGTTTAAGGAACGGATCTCAGGAAGCATGGGAATACGGATACAATCCTCCTCATGCTCCACCAGGATTTCCTCCGGAATACCTGCGCTTTCCTTCCCAAACATAATATAATCATTGGGACCGAAGCTGACCTCCGAATGGGTCTGCTTCGCCTTGGTGGTCGCCATCCAGAGCCGAATCTCCGGATGGCTTTCTTTTTCCTTCCGGAACATCTCCATAAACTCCGCAAAGTTCATGTACCGATGAACATCCAGCTTTTCCCAATAATCCATTCCGGCACGTTTGATTTCCTTCTCATTCAATCGAAAGCCCAGAGGCTCAATCAAATGCAGGCCGGAGCCTGTAGCTACACAGGTCCGTCCGATATTTCCTGTATTCGCCGGAATCTCCGGCTGATGTAAAACAATCTGCATCGTTCTTTTCCTTTGCGTGAAAACACTCTCTTATTTGCCCTGCTCTGCTCTCAGCTTCTCCACAAAGCGTGCCAGTCTTCCCATCGCTTCCTTTAGTTTCTCCAGAGAGTATGCATAGGATATTCTCAGATACCCTTCTCCGCAATCACCAAAGGCAGTACCGGGCACTGCTGCCACCTTCTCTTCCTCCAGGAATCTGGTGGCGAACTCATCGCTGGTCATACCGAATTCCTTGATACAGGGGAATACATAGAAGGCTCCATAGGGTTCAAAGCATTCCAGTCCCATCTCACGGAAGGCATTCATCAAAAATCTTCTTCTCTGGTTGTAGGCCATCCGCATCTGGGCTACATCCTCATCACCGTTCTTCAATGCTTCCACTGCAGCATACTGGCTGGTCGTCGGGGCACACATAATTGCGAACTGATGAATCTTTGTCATCTGGGCAATAATCTCCCTGGGACCGCAGGCATATCCCAATCTCCAGCCGGTCATGGCGTATGCCTTGGAAAAACCGTTAATCAAAATCGTTCTCTCCTGCATTCCGGGCAGGCTGGCAATGGATACATGCTTTCCCTTATATGTTAATTCAGCATAAATCTCATCAGACATGACAAAAATGTCATGTTTAATAATAACCTCCCGAATTGCCTCCAGGTCTGCCAGCTCCATAATGGCACCGGTGGGGTTGTTGGGGAAGGGTAGAATCAGAACCTTTGT
This sequence comes from uncultured Lachnospiraceae bacterium, assembly GCA_945485625.1. Classification (GTDB taxonomy): domain Bacteria; phylum Bacillota; class Clostridia; order Lachnospirales; family Lachnospiraceae; genus Acetatifactor. The sequence goes on from CALYSH010000001.1 coordinate 10,201, forward strand.
CTTATCGGTAATTGCGTCCTCCAATTCCTGTGCGGTAAGTCGGAATTCATTCTCCGCCTTCAGGTTGATAGTCACCGGCTTTGCCCCCGCCAGAATGGCGCAGGGTTCATAGGATACATAACTGGGTTGGGGAATCAGCACCTCATCCCCCGGATTAATCATGGCACGAAGCCCCATATCAATCGCCTCGGAACCACCTACGGTAACCAGTACCTCTCCGTTATAATCGTATTCAATTCCCTGGCTTCTCTTCAGGTAATTGCAGATTTCAATCTTCAAATCCTTCAATCCGGCATTGGAGGTATAAAAGGTTCGTCCCTTTTCCAGGGAGTAAATTCCCTCATCACGAATGTGCCAGGGTGTATCGAAATCCGGCTCGCCCACACCCAGAGAGATTGCATCCTTCATTTCACTTACCACATCGAAAAATTTACGGATGCCGGAGGGTTTAATCTCTACAACCTTATCTGCTAATGGATTTCTCATGGTGTAATCATCTCTCTTTCATCCTGTTTTTTGCTTCCGAGCACCGTACCGTGATCCTTGTACTTCTTCAAAATGAAGTGGGTCGCAGTACTCAACACGGTATCCAGTGTGGAAAGCTTGTCGGATACGAAGTTGGAAACCTCGCGAAGGGTCTTTCCCTCCAGAATAACCATCAGATCATATCCTCCGGAAATCAGGTACACACTTCTTACCTCGGGATACTTATAAATTCTTTCTGCAATGCTGTCAAAGCCCTGTCCTCTCTGCGGAGTAACACGTACCTCGATCAGCGCGGTAACCTTGTCAATGGTGGTCTGCTCCCAGTTTATCAGGGTATGATATCCACAGATAATACCCTCTGCTTCCAAAGCTGCCAGTTCATTTACCACATCAATTTCTTCCACACCCAAAATAACCGCCAGTTCCTTCAAATCAATACGGCTGTTCTTCTCTATAATCGCCAATAATTCTTCTCTCATCCCTCGTTCCATCCTCTCTCAAATATCTGTTTCCAGAGGCTTATCCCCTCTGGGACGTTCCAGGAACCTGATCTCGTCCTCATTGATCAATACCCGTTCCTTCTTATCGGTCGTCACTCCGATTATTGTAGCACAAATCCCCTGATTCATCAATGCATCCACTATCTTTTCTCCATCGGGTGCCGCCATTAATAGGCACCCTCCGGACAACAGTTCATAGGGATTCACATTTAACCACTCGCAGACCTCCACGGTCTCCTGCCGCAGGGGAATTTTTTTCATATCGATGTTCAGTCCAACGCCCGCGCTTTCAGCAAATTCCCAGAGGGCTCCGAAGATTCCTCCCCTGGACACATCATGCATGGCACAAACGCCGGACTTCATGGCTATTGCAGCCTCCGGAATCACGGACAAAAGCTGCTCCAGGGCCGCCGCATCATCTATCAGATAAGCCGGGTATCTGGCCAGCAGTGTTTCTCTGAATCTTCTCGCCAGAATAGCGGTTCCTTCCAGCCCAACCCATTTGCTGAGTATCAGATCCATGCCGGGGCCGGCGTGACCGGTTCGAAGCTCTGCTCCCTTCGCCACGCTTCCATAAGCGGTAACGGAAACCACGGGTGCCTTCGCAAACGCGCTCACATTGGTATCTCCTCCGGCAATCTGTACGCCAAACTGCTTTGCAGTCTCATCCGCCTCCTGCATAATCCGGCGTATCTCCTGCTCCCCGGTCTTCTCCGGCATAAGCAGACCCACCAGAATGGCCTTAGGCGTCGCTCCGGAACAAACCAGATTATTCAGACATTTTATGATGATCCGGGCAATCCCGGTCCGCTCCGTACCAAGCTCACCCTTCACAGGGTCAAGGACATTCTGCTGCATGCAGGATACCGGTATTTCTCCCGGCAAAGAAGCAAAAAAGGCGCAGTCCTCCCCCTGGGCTGCACCTGACAATACATCCTGATTTTTGCTCTTCAGTTGTCGCAGAATCGAGCGTTTTAACACACTCTCCGAAATCTTTCCTGCATTCATACTGTTTCCCCTGTTATCTATCCATTCGGCCCACCGGTCATTTCTGCCAATGCTGCCTCCACCTGTTGTCTGTTTCCCGAACGAATTGCAGCCTGAATCTGCGTCTTCCATTCCTGATTTTCTGTATCGGTCCCAACCATGGTTGTTCTGGGTCGCATTTTATAACTGCTTTCATTGATTACTTCACGGGATGTTTCCCTTCCGTCCTCCCGGATCACCTTCCATAATCTGGTCTGATAACCGGATACCGCTCCCGCCACTTCGATTTCACCAAGTGTCCTGGTATCATCTGCCATCAGCTTATCCTCACCCGGCAAAACAGTCTGAAGGATTTCTGTCTCAAAGGAAACGCTTCGATTCTCCGGTCTCTCCTCGACTCCGTAAATCCGAAAGCAAATCTGTTTTTCCTCCGTATATCCTTCTATATATACAGGATAATCGGAACTGTTCACAAATCGCAAATCCTTCCCGGCACTCTCGGAAATTGCCGCATCCCTGGACAAATCCACATAGGACACCACCATGGAATGGGGGTGTCGCTCCGTCACCTGAAGTTCCGAAGCCAGCACTGCGTTATACAGGGTAGTAGAAACCTGACAGATTCCGCCACCCAGACTGTCCACCACCCGGCCTTCCAGAAAGGAGCCTGCCATTTGATAACCGTTTTCTTCCGTAAAGGGAGATACCACCTCATAAACCGAGAATTCCTCCCCGGGATAGAGGGTGGTTCCATTGATCAGGGCACAGCCATTTTCAATGTTTGCGCATCGGGCTCCTCCGGATTCTCCGAAAGAGGTTTGAAAAGAACCCAGCACATCCTTCACCAGCCAAAGGTCCTCACTATCCTCTCTGGGCTTTTCCCATCGGTAATGCATCGTGACTGTTTCCCGGTCCCCTGCAAGGCCCAGAGACAGTGTTTGAAGGATAGTAGTAACGGATCGGTCTACATCCAGAAAGCACCCGATTCTTCCTTCCTCCACAAAGAATTGATTGTTTTCCCTTCGAAGTCTCGCATCCACTACCGGCCTGTCATATATGCTGCAATGCTCCTTCAGATACCCACGGACATCCCCGTAATCAGCACTGAACTGTATAGAAAAGATTTTCGGTCCCCTGGAAAGGTCTTTTCTCGCCTTATATCTGGCAATTACATTGCCCCTGTTTCCATAATCCACCGCCCGGTCAATCATTTCCGGATTTGACCAGAACACGTTCAAATCCTTAAGCTTCACTTCCACAGTCTGCTGCTCGGCACACAGCAGTATCATCGTTTCGTCCATGAGACCTGCCACATATTGTTCCACCGCGGCAATGGCTTCCTCTCTGGTAAGTCCACCCAGGGGAACGGTACCCGCATAGACGCCGTCCCGGATGACTGTCTCCTCCCCTGCCCGTGCCGCATCGCCCCGAAGGAACAGAACAAGCAACCATATTACGGGAAAGAGGATTCTCCATACCCTGCTCCTATACACTTTTTGCCTCCCGGACAAGTCCATCAGACTGCTTTACATGAACCGTTTCATTGAATTCTTATACCAAATATGCTAAAATAGGTACTACCATAGCAATCACCACAATAATGATTATTACGGATGCTATCGTCTTTTTGGTCTTTTTGTTATTGAAATTTATCATACTGTTTCTCCCAAAAACAGGCAATACGCCTAAACTCTAAAAGGATATTATATATGAAATATTATATTTTGGCAAGTTTAATCATCTTCTCCATCACCATATACCACGCCATTCGCCGCAGCAACGAAATCACTGCCCGGGATGAAAAAAACTTCTGGGACAGAGAAAATCAAGCAAATTCCGTCCGAAAAAAAAGTCTGGATTCCCTGAACTATCTCCATATTCCCATGGATCGTTTCCCCACATCCCTTTTGACCGACAATCCGACCATCCGGGAATGCATTGAAACACTGACTCAACTGGCTACCCGGCCCATTGTCAATCTGACCGGGCAAAGCAACACGGACTTAAAGCTTCAGTATGGCACTGCAAATATTACCGTATTATCCGAATACGATCAGAACTACACCCTTCTGGCGCGCACGCTGCAGACCTGGGCAGAGACTCTCATCAAGGAGGGTTGTGAAGAAGAAGCCGTCCCGATTTTGGAATATGCAGTGGAAACCGGCAGCGACATCAGCAAGACCTATTATCTCCTGGCCGATTACTACAAGCGCAACCAACGTGGTGAGGCGATACAGGCACTTTTGGAAAAAGCCTCCGCGCTGCCCTCCCTCAATCAGAAGGTCATCGTCCGTACTCTGTCAGAATCCTATCTGTAAGTCGACTGGCCTCACTTCGTGTTAACTTCTCCACATCCTGATTCCATTCTATCTTATGCTGCTTGATCAGACGATATAACCGTTCCTTCTGTGCCACTGTGGCAGGTGTGTCTCTTTTTACGTGGAATTGCAGCAAATGGGGCGTAAAAAATAAATCCTCCGCATTGTAAAACTGTTCACAAAGTCTCTGATACAGGGCCACAGTTGCCTCTGCATCCGCAAGGGCACGGTGGGCATGATGCTCTATTCCATAGTAATCACAAAGATATTCCAGATTTTTATGTTCCAGAGAAGTCAGATATTTTCTGGCAATCTTCAAGGTATCCACCCCATATTTTTCAAAGGAAAGCTTATGATTGACACAGGCCTTCTTCAAAAAGGAATAATCAAAGAGAATACTATGTCCCAGCAAGGGCAAATCTCCCATAAAATCAAGCAGTTGCTCCAATACAGCCTCTATTTCCGGTGCATTTTCCAGATCCTCATCCCGAATCCCGGTCAGTTCCGTAATACGCTCCTCCAACTTCCTGCCCGGCTGAATAAAGGTGGAAAACCGTTCTGTTATCTTCCCCTGACAGACCTTTACCGCTCCAATCTCAATAATTCGGTCTTCCTTCGGGTTGAGTCCCGTAGTTTCCAAGTCAATACAAATATATGCATCCATCTGACAAATCAATCCTCCAACAGCCAAAATGCAGCATCATAGGTCAGAGCATCCCGATTCCGGTAATCAAACAAAACAGATCCGGACGTTCTGGCTCCCTTTCCTGCCGCTTCCGGATCCCACACCGGATAGGTAAAATGCTCCAGATGAGTCATCTTTGCCAGCTGTCTGTGGTCATACTCCTCATATCCCTTCAGATACCTGTGTTCCTTCTCTTCCTGCAGATAAAAAGCTCTCTGATACTCCTTCTCATCCTCCCCGATCTCCCCCGCAAACTCCGGTCTGCTCTTCACTTTTTCCCGAAGATACAGGTCGAACACCAGCAGCTCCCGGTACAGTTCTTTTCTCCCGGGACTCACAGACAACGCAAAATCATACAATACCTGATACCGATAGGCTCTGGCCGGGCTGTTTAAGAAATAACCCTTCTCCCGATAATAAGCCGCCATCTGTTCAAACATGGCAAAGGGCCCCGGAAAGTCCTTCTCCAGAACAGCCAGTGTATACCGGAACTGATTGCTGTTGTAATATAACTCTACCATCTCCTCCACCTGTTTCAGGCGAAGCACCTCCTCATAGGACAACCACTTTGTTTTCAATACCTCATAGGGAGGCTGCGAGGTGTAAACCAATTCATAATCCCCGGCCCTCTCCTCCATGGGAGAACCCTTCAGCACCTTCAGAAAACCTAACTGCAGCTGATCCGGCTTCATCCCATAGACACGGTCAAACGAATTTCGAAAGCTGTTATAATCCTCTCCCGGAAGCCCTGCAATCAAATCCAGATGCTGATGAATGTTTTTGCCCCTTCGAATGGATGCAACAATCTGCTCCAGCCGCTCCACATTCATCACCCGGTCAATGGCGGAAATGGTGTCCGGATTGGTGGACTGTACACCGATTTCCAGCTGCACCAGCCCCGGTCGCATTTGATTTAACAGGGCGATTTCCTCCGGTCGTAAGATATCCGCAGAAATTTCAAAGTGAAAGTTTGTGACACCATTGTCATGTTCTGATATATATTTCCAGATAGCCATGGCATGCTCATGGACGCAGTTAAAGGTCCGGTCCACAAACTTTACCTGGGGCACCTTTTTATCCAGGAAAAGCTGCAGTTCCTTCTGCACCAGGTCAACGCTCCGAAGCCGTACCCTCTTATCAATGGAGGACAGGCAATAACTGCAGGAATAAGGACAGCCCCTGGCTGACTCATAATAGATGATACGATTTTGGAATTGCTCCAAATCACCGTACAAAAAGGGAAGCTCGTCCATGGAAAGAAGTGGCCGCATGGGGGTAAAGCCCTCCGGAAGATATAAGCCTGCAATCTCCGAAAGGCTTCTGTCCCCTTCCACATAATAAGCCATCAGTTCCCGAAAGGTTGCCTCACCCTCGCCCACAATAATACCCTTAAGGTGCGGAAACTGTATCAGCATTCCGGGGGCATCGTAGCTGACCTCCGGGCCTCCCAGCCAAAGCTCCGTATGCTCCAATACCTTTGGAAGCTCCGCAAGAAGCTCCCGTATCATCCGAATATTCCAAATATAACAGGAAAACCCGATCGCATCGGGTTTTCTTTGGTAAATATCTGCCAGGATATCCTCTGTTCTTTGATTGATGGTATACTCAGCCAGTTCAATATGCTCTCCATACTTCTCCCCTGCATACGCCCGCAGACTGTAAACTGCAGGATTGGAATGGATATACTTTGCATTGACAGCTACCAACAGATATTTCATATGCTCTGTATGCCTCCCTGTTTTCCTAGCACTTTTTCGGGCCGCCTCCGATTTCCACTACATAGAAATCCGCCGCATATCCGATTGTGTCCAGATAAGCTGCTCCGACTTTTTTGATAAAGGGTTCCACGGCCTCATCCTTTACGATGCTCACGGTGCACCCGCCAAACCCGGCACCGGTCATTCTGGAACCAATTACGCCCTCCACCTTCAGGGCCTCTGAAACCAATGTATCCAGCTCCTTACCGGTCACCTCATAATCCTCACGAAGAGAAGTATCCGACGAAATCATCAGCTTTCCGAAGGTAGCAATATCATTCCGCTTAAGTGCTTCCACGGCAATCACGGTTCTGCGGTTCTCATATACCGCATGCTTCGCACGTCTTTCTTTTACCGGATCACCGATTACACTCTTTACTTCTTCAAACTCCCTCTCTGTCAGTTCGCCCAGAGAGCCTATCTGCTTCACCGTCTGAATCCGTGCCAATGCATCCTCGCATTCCGCCCGACGTTCATTGTACTTGGAATCCCCCAGACCACGCTTTTTGTTACTGCACGCAATAACAAGCTTTGCCCCCTCCAGCTTCACAGGGACATACTTATACTGCAGGGTATTGGTATCCAGGAAAATCGCATGGCCTTCTTTTCCCATGGCAATGGCAAACTGATCCATAATACCGCAATTCACCCCATTAAACTTGTTCTCGGAGAACTGACCAATCAATGCAATCTCCTGATTGGTTACATCAAACCCGTACAGCTCCTTCAGGACAAATCCGGTCAGCACCTCGATGGAAGCAGAGGAGGACAATCCGGAGCTGTTTGGAATATTACCGGAAACCACCATATCAAATCCCGTATCCGGACTCATACCCTTTTCCCCAAATGCCCAGATCATACCCACGGGATAATTGGCCCATTTCAGTCGCTGTGAGGGCTCCAGCTTATCATCCAGACTGATTCCGATGACACCCTCGTTTTCAAAGTTCATGGAATAAAAATGACAGGTACGGTCCGCCCGCTTTCGTACCGCCGCATAGGTTCCGATGGTCAGTGCACAGGGAAACACATGTCCCCCATTATAATCCGTATGCTCTCCGATCAGATTCACTCTGCCCGGTGCGAAATACACCTCTACCCCTTTGGAATCTCCAAACAACTCACCGAATTTCTGCAAAACCGCTTCTTTCATCTTTTTATCCCTTTTCCGTTCCTATAAAATCATTTCTTTTTTATCCAAATCGGCCTGAGCCTTCTTCAAATCCTCACGAATGCTTAAATGCTGAGGACAGGCCTTCTCACACTTCCCGCACTGAATGCAGTTCTTTGCCTGCTGCGTCTCGCCGATTTCCTGCTCCCATTTCCAGCGGACCACATTGTAATTCTGGTACATGTGATATGTATTCCATGCGCCGAAGCACCCGGGAATATTCACACCTGCGGGACAGGGCATACAGTATCTGCAGCCGGTACAGCCGTTCTGTACCCTGCTTCGAAGCAATGCCACCACATCGCGAATCACTTCCTGCTCCTTGTCGCTTAAGGGCTTGAAATCCGTAAAGGTCCTTAAGTTATCCTCCACCTGCTCCATGGTAGACATGCCGCTTAATACGGTGAGAATATTGGGTAGGGTACCTACGAAACGAAGTGCAAAGGACGCTGCGGAAGCCTCCGGATCCAGTGCATGGTACTTATCCATAATATCGTCTGCAAATGCAGCCAGCGAACCGCCCTTAACCGGCTCCATGATAACCAGAGGTATATTTTTCTCTGCAGCCAGTTCATATCCCTTCATACCGGCCTGCTCCTCGGTATCCATATAATTTAACTGAATCTGTGCGAAGTCCCAATCCCGGTAATTCAGTATTTCTTCAAATGCTTCATATCCATCATGGAAGGAAAAGCCCAGATATTTAATCTGTCCTGCTGCCTTCTTCTTTTCCAGATGCTCCACGCAGCCGATGCTTACCATCTTTTCCCAGCTTCCTCTGTTCATGGCGTGCATCAGATAGAAATCGACATGGTCTGTCTGCAGTCTCTCAAGCTGCTCCTCAAAGATACGATCCACATCCTCCAAGGTATTCACTGCCCATACCGGCAGCTTGGTTGCCAGATAAAAGGAATCCCTGGGATACTTCTTCAGCACCTTTCCCACAAAAGGCTCACTTTCCCCGTTGTGGTACGGATAAGCGGTATCAATATAGTTTACGCCCTTAGAAATGGCGTAATCCAGCATTTTCTCTGCTTCCGCTTCATCAATCTTTCCTTCCTTTGTTGTAGGGAAGCGCATGCATCCAAACCCCAATAATGATACATCGATTCCCAGTTTCCCTAAATTTCTCTTTTCCATATTTACACCCTCCTCAGTCATTCTTCTCTTATCTTACTAACAAATGATTCAAATGGCAATAGTCCATTAGAGAACGCCGTCCCAAAGGGTTCCGAAAAAGCTCTCACACGCTCCAGAATCCGCTCTGCTTCCTCACCGGTGGCCGGGGTAGGGCAATAGTCATTCCGTTCATTTACGGAGCTGACTCTGCAGGGAATAATTTTTATCTCCGTCTCCTCCTGCTTTTCTCCGTTTACAAAAGTGAAGGTCTGCTGAAAAATCATGGTATCCTTATCCGAGGGATTCCGGTTGGCTCCAAAGCAGAAGTTTCCGAGACTGTACAGGATGTATTTCCCCTGATATTCCTCTATCCCCTGCAATACATGGGGATGATGCCCGATCACCAGGTCTGCCCCTAAGTCAATACATTTTCTTCCAAGCTCCTGCTGATAGGTTTCCGGGTAATTATCCTTTTCCGTCCCCCAGTGACAGCAGACCAGAATCAAATCCACTCCCTCTTCCTTTAAGGTATCCATACCGTCGGTAATAAACGCCTCTACTCTTTTTCCGTCAGATGCCTCATTCACCGATAAAAACCCTACCCGGATTCCTTCTTTTTCAAAATACCCGATATTGTCATCGTACGCATATGCAATATGTACGGACTCCAGTGCCTCTATGGTATCCCGCACCCCCTCAGCTCCGTAATCTGCCCTGTGATTATTCCCCATACTCACCGCCTCCACAGAGCCCTCCGTCAGAATCTGTACGTACTCCGGATCCCCTTTGATATTGTAGGTCCGGTTGGGGCGGTATTGCTCACTTAAGGTAAGGGCTCCCTCCAGATTCACAATGGTCAGATCGTCTGCCGCAAAGATATCCCGCACATTTCCGAGAAAATACCCCGGATCTTTTTTTGAATCATACATCTGCCGAAAGGAGTAGGAATAATCCTGATCCTTATGATTTCCCAGACTGCAGTCCCCGGCGCAGGAAATGGTAAACGTCACCACTTCATCCTCTTGTGCTTCCTCCGGTTCCGGTTTGGTTTCCTCTTCCTTTTTCTGCATTGCCTCCAGAAGATCAGCCGACAGGGTATTCTCCACCACCTCCACTGCCTTGGGCGTACCTGTTCCCCCGCAGCCTGCCAGAAAACACATCGCCAGAAGCACCAAGAAACAAATGCCTTTCCTCTCCTGTATCCTCATATGGTACATTTTTCCTTCCTAATTCAACCACCGTATTCTTTTGTCATACTAAGAAAATTATGCGTTATCCGGGGCAAAAAGTCAAGAAAACGCAGCTACTCGGAAAGACTTTGAAAGGATTGCCACACAATGATGAAGCCCAGGGGACCCAAAAGAATTCCGGGGAGTCCAAATAACCCGATACCTGCGTACAGGGAAATCAGAATAAAGATGGGAGACACCCCGATGCGTCCGCCGATGAGTCTGGGCTCCAACAGCTCCCGCAGGAAAATACACAGGATGTATAAGCCGATACAGACAGCTGCCCTTCCGTATGCTCCGCCGGATAGCTGCAAAACAGCGGCCGGGACCAAAATCACCCCGGTGCCGATAAAGGGAAACGCATCCAGCACTCCCGCCAGAAGCCCCCAGAATGCACCCTGTCGAAATCCGCAAAAAGCCAACACCAGAGAGCACACTCCTCCAATCAAGGACAGAATGATAAACTGCGCTCTCACATAGGTGGCAATATACCTTATAATCCCACAGAGGATTTCCAGAAACACATGGCAGTCCTCTCTTGCAAGCAGCAGATTCATGATGCGGTCATAGTCCTTGGCCAGCAAAATCGTGGCAATCAGGAAAGTAGCCAGAAATCCTCCAAAAGCTACCATTCCCTTGGCATAATCCATGGATTTCGACAACACACTGGGAAGAAGCTTTTCCTGCACAAAAGTCACTCCTTTTCCCAAACTGTTTTGCATCCATTCTTCCATGTAGTCCACATCCAGTCCAAGGCGTTTCCCCGCTGTTCCGCAAAATTCCAACAGGCGACCGGACAAATCCTGCTCCATGCGTTCCAACGTAGTCATCCACTCCGGGAAGCTCCCCACCATCCAGGAAAACAATACCCATAACAAAACAGCCAGAAGGCTGCCTGCCAGGAGTAATAAAGCCGCAGCCGCAAGTTGTCTGTGTATGCGAAGGCGTTTTTGCATATACTGCATGAGAGGACCGAAAATGGTAACAAATAACATGGCCAAAAGCACCGGAGCCAGCAACGGCACAATAAATTTGAGCAAAAAATATACTGCCCCGATTAACAGGAGCAGTAATATCAACTTGTTTTCCTTGATTTTCCTCCACATACGAACACCCTTTCATTTCAATCCGGTATTAGTATGTGTACCTTTTTTCAAAATATGTTTCCAAACCCGCCACCAACCGGCTTGATTTCAAAATGAAGCTTCTTACCGGTCACCGGGTGTTGTAATGACATAGCAGAGGCGCACAGAGCCACCTGCCGAATTCCATACTGTCTGCTTAATTCTGCGGACATTTCGTTTCCGTACTTCACATCCCCCAAAAGGGGGTAACCCGCGTGAGCCATCTGGGCGCGAATCTGATGGAACCGTCCGGTCTGAAGCGTTACGTGAATCAGTGTCGTTCCCGGAAACGGAGGCGCTTCCTCCTTTACACAATAATGCAGCACCGCACGCCTGGCATCCGGAAAACGCGCTTCCTCCCCGGTAACCACCTGCGCTCTGGAATCATTTCCCTTTCGAAGATAGTCTGTCAGAGTCTCTTCCCGGCACTCGGTCACGCCGCATACCACCGCGTCGTACTCCTTATTCAGATTATCCTTTGCCAGCTGCCCGGACAGGTGGGCCGCTGCTCTTTTATTCTTGGCGAACACCAACAGTCCTTCTACCGGCTGGTCCAGACGATGGATGACCCCAACATAAGAGTCCTCCCCCTTGGCGGCCAGGTAATTTTTTAGTTCACTCACCACATCCATACTGCCAATCTGCCCGGTCTGTGTAGCCAGCCCGGCAGGCTTATGGATGACCATAATATCTTTATCCTCGTATATCACCTTGGTTCTCACGGTTTTCTAAGTCCCTTCGGATAGTGATTTTTCATCTGATTTCCCGCAAGCTTTCCCCAGCCCAAGGAAAAGCCGTCCACACATATCCCATACCAGCCCTTCTCACCCTCTGCCGGGAAGGTCTGTCCATTCAGGTAATCGGTGCAGGTACGATCCGCAGACGCCAGATTCCGGGTATGCCGGAAATCCTTTTGCGAAAGAGCCAAAGCCAGAGCATGGGAAGGCTCGAAACGGTTCTTCTTGGCAAATCCAAGCTGCAATCCGGGGCGGAGCACACGAAGTCCCTTTAGGCCGGGAAGCATGGCCGGTGCCAGATAGATGCTCTCCCCGAAGCCGATATATTTTGAATCGGGAAAGACTTCCCGAAGCGGTCGGGCAAGTGTCTCCTTTTCAAAGGAATACCAATCCGGCAGCTTCCTCGAATCCAGCTCCTTTTCCAGCCCGTTCCCACTGATATGGTCTGTTGCCCTGTCACTACTGCCTTCCTTTTCAAACACTGCCAGGAAATGCCCCTCTCCCTTCACCCTGTGAGGATAAAGTCTTTCCCTCTCAATCAGGGTAAACTCAGGATGGCGCTCTAAGAAACGCTCCACACTTCCCTCGTTCTCCTGAGGTGCAAAGGTACAGGTAGAATACACCATACGCCCCCCGGGGCATAACATCTCTGCGGCACAGTCCAGGATAGCATCCTGTCTGGACGCACACAGCTCCACATTTTCCGGGCTCCACTCCTCTATGGCACCCTCATTCTTCCGAAACATCCCTTCCCCGGAGCAGGGCGCATCCACCAGGATTCTATTGAAGTACACCGGGAAAACCTTCGCCAAATGCTCCGGTGTTTCATTGCAGACGCAGGCATTCCATATGCCCATCCGCTCCACATTTTCGGAAAGGATCCTGGCTCTTGCCGGATGAATTTCGTTGCACAAAAGCATGCCCTTTCCATCCAGCTTCGCTGCAATCTGGGTACTCTTTCCACCGGGCGCCGCACATAAATCCAACACCACATCCCCGGGCTCTACATTCAGCTTCTCCACCGGTGCCATTGCACTGGGCTCCTGAATATAGTACACCCCGGCCTCATGGTATGGATGCTTTCCCGGCTGCTTATCCCCTGGATAGTAATATCCGTTCTGCGCCCAGGGCACCCTCTCCAAGTCAAAAAGAGCGGTCAGGACATCTGCCACATCCTCTCCACTCTCCGATTTTTTCAATGTATTGATACGAAGCGCCTGATAACGCTCCCTGTCATAGCTTTCCAAAAATGCCGGGAATTCCTCCCCAAGCATTTCCTCCATCCGTTTTAAAAACTGCTCCGGAAGCATGCTCTTCTCCTCTTACGGTCAATCCTTACAGTACGGAAAAGCCCTTGCCGCACAGACAATTCTTCACCTCTCCCGCATCCTCACAATGGAACACCATGATGGGCTTTCCGGAATCTCTGTTGAAGGACAGGTACAGATAATCCACATTGATATTGCTCTCCTGAAGAGTCAGAAGCAAATGATTCAGATTACCTACCTCATCCTCTACCTCTACACCGATTACGTCTACCAGCTTGCAGATATATCCCGCCTTGGTCAATGCATCATATGCCTTCTCCGGGGCGGACACTACCATACGGATGATACCGTACTCTGCACTATCGTTGGTTACAGACCCCAGAATATTGATTTCCTGCTCCAGAAGAATACCGGTAATCTTCTGCATGGTACCCTTTTTATTTTCCGCATAAATCGATACTTGTTTTAACATAACATCAGAATCCTCTCTTTCCGAAGTACATTGTACGGGGTTTACCAAAAGAAGTCAACCGAAAGTGCTAAATCTTAAAGCGGTAACCCACGCCCCAGATGGTCTCAATGTACTCCGGCTTGGAGCTGTCCTTCTCAATCTTTTCGCGTATTTTTTTAATATGCACGGTTACGGTTGCAATATCTCCGATGGAATCCATATCCCAGATCTCCCGGAACAATTCATCCTTGGTAAATACATGATTGGGATGCTCTGCCAGGAAGGTCAGCAAATCGAACTCCTTGGTGGTAAAGGTTCTCTCCACACCATCCACATAGACACGGCGGGCCGTTTTATCAATGCGGATTCCACGAATCTCCACCATTTCGTTCTGAGGCTTCTGGGTTCCCACCAGTCTCTCGTAACGGGCCATATGTGCTTTCACTCTGGCTACCAGCTCACTGGGACTGAAGGGCTTGGTCATATAGTCATCTGCTCCAAGGCCTAAGCCTCTGATTTTATCAATATCATCCTTCTTTGCAGAAACCATGAGAATGGGAATATCCTTCTCTTCACGAATACGCCTGCACACCTCAAAGCCGTCCAAGCCGGGAAGCATCAAATCCAGAATCACCAGGTCATAATTTCCCTTCAGCGCTGCCTCCAATCCCTCGTCACCGGTATTGCAAATATCCACTGTAAAATCGCTCAATTCCAGATAGTCCTTCTCCAAATCTGCAATTGCCACTTCATCCTCAACGATTAATATCTTATTCACAACTTTTCCCTCCATTATTGTGCATTATGATTCAGGTCTATATATTTACGAAGTACAAAGTGAATACAGGTCCCTTCCCCTTCCTTGGAGGTGGCCCAAACATATCCGCCGTGATCTTCTATGATCTTTTTTACGATGGAAAGTCCGATACCGCTGCCTCCCTGTGCGGAATTTCTGGAAGCATCGGAACGATAAAACCGTTCAAATACCTTCTGCAGATCCTTCTGCGGTATCCCTTTTCCGTTATCGGCGATTTCCACCCGGATGGAATCCTGCTCATCCAGAATCCGGATATCGATAACACCCTGGCTCTTGTCCATGTATTTCACACTGTTGCTGATAATGTTATTGATTACCTTTTTCATCTGCTCCGGATCCGCAATGACAATGGTTTCCTCCTGAAGCAGATTGGAGTAATTGAGCCGGATATTATGGGCCTCCAGATCCAGCCCCACCTCTTCCACACAATCTCCGAAATAATCCGATACATTAATCTGTCGGAAATTGTAGGGAATCCTATCATTGTCTATATGGGAATATACCGTCAGCTCATTAATCAGCCGGTCCATATCGTTAGCCTTGCTGTAAATGGTCTTAATATAACGGTCCATCTTGTCCGGAGAATCCGCCACACCATCCATGATTCCTTCCACATAACCCTTAATTGCGGTGATAGGGGTCTTTAAATCATGGGAAATATTACTTACCAGCTCCTTATTTCGCTTTTCCTGCTCCTCCTTCTCCAGTGCGGATTCCTTCAGGCGCAGTCTCATATCCTCGTAATTACGATACAAATCACCGATTTCGCCACCCGAATTGGTCTGCAATGCATAATCCAGGTTGCCGGACTTAATCTTTTTCATGGCTTCATTCAATTCATTGATTGGAGTAAACACACCCTTGTGGATCCAACCGGTCAGCATCGCACTGGTAAATACCAGGATTACAATGATTGCAATAAACATGGAGTAAAGAAGCTTTTTCGATATCAGATTGTTTAATCTGGTCACAACAAAAATCGATCCTTCACTTCCGTCTGAAAACCGGAAATCAATCTGTTTTACATATTTCTGCTCCCGGTCGATGTACAAACCATTATCCCCGGGCAGCCCATCCTCCCCAAATTGGGGCAGTTCCTCAAAAATACGCTTCGCAGCCTCGGGATTTCCGGCATAATAAATCTGATCATCCTTTCTCACCAGAAGATAAGTAAACTTTCTGGCGATTTTGGAATTCACATCCTCCAGGTAATGAATATCCTCAAAGGGATGTACATCCACAGCAGCCTGTTCTTTCAGGTAATCATATACCTGGTCATTGGAATAAATGAATTCCTCAATACTCTCCGACATCATGGAATAGTCCATCTCACGGAATCCAAGCCCTTTGTCCATATTCACCAGGTAGAAACCGATTGCCACAAAAGCCAACACCGTGAGAAGTAAGGGTAAACCAATCATAGCAGCAAAGGTAACCCGAAGTCTGGTCTTTAGCTTCATCTCTGTCCCTCTTTTTGTTCTGTCATCATTCTTAGCTTGTATTTTACCACAGATTGATTCAAAATCCATAAAAACTATGGAAAATACAATTAAAAATTTCTAAAAAGATATCCTTTCAGATATCATAAAAGCATTGAAAATACATGAAAACGGCAGGGAACTACATTGTCTTTCTCCCCAATATAGACTATAATGTGATTTGTGGGATTGTGAGAGTACGAAGTACGAACAATCCGCAGGTATCATCATACACAAAATATCCAAGAAAAAACCGAATGAGAGGTGTTGTATGAAAAAAATACTGTTAAATCATGAGAATATAAAAGAAATCGGTCGGAATCACACCATAAACAATATACTGTGGCTGGCTCTCTCCGGTTCAGGAATCGCTTTTGAATATACCGGAAAGGAATTGAATATCACTGTTCTGGGCGGATATATTGCGACAGCAGACCATGACCCATTGAATCACGCCAGAATTGCCTTCTATATAAATGACGTCCGTGTCATAAACGACATGGTGAACTACAAAGAAAAGACCTATCGGGTATTTCAGTCCGATACTGTTCAGACCGTATCCGTAAAAGTTTTGAAGCTTTCCGAAGCAGCCATGTCTGTTCTGGGTATCCGTCCTTTGGAAATCGGTGATGAAGAAACCATTGTCCCTGCTCCGAAGAAGGAGCATTTGATTGAATTTATCGGGGATTCCATTACCTGCGGATATGGTGTGGATGACGAGGATCCCCTTCATCCCTTCACCACCAACACGGAAGATGTCACCAGAGCCTATGCTTACAAAACAGCTATGGCCCTGAATGCAGATTACAGCATGTGCTCCTACAGCGGATATGGTATCATTTCCGGCTATGTGGCAGAGCCTACCGAGAAGCTTCTCTCCCAACTGGTACCAAAATACTACGAATCCTTCGCCTTCAGCGATGATACCCTGGGTGTTACTCCGGACGAATTCATCCGTCCCGCCGAGGTTCCCTGGGATTTCAACCGCATCCGTCCGGAGGCCATTGTGGTAAACCTGGGAACAAACGATGACAGCTACTGCCAGGATGAAGCTTCCAGGCAGGAGGAATACGCGGAAGAATATGTGCGCTTTTTAAAGACCATCCGCAAAAACAATCCGGATGCAGAGCTGTTCTGCGTTTTAGGCCTGATGGGCGATCGCCTATTCCCTTATGTTTGCAAGGCATGCGGAACATACATAATTGAGACAGGTGATACCCGTGTTCATCCGCTTCACCTGCCCCCTCAGGATGGCAGCATCGGTTACGTATCCGACTATCATCCTTTGGAATCCGCTCATCAGAAAGCAGCGGATTACCTGGCACCGGAAATCAAAAAGATTATGTGTTGGTAATTTAAAAAAGGGGGAATCGACCATGAAATCCATAAAAGCCTTTCATATTGATGCCGGAAGGAAATATTATTCAAAGGAACAGCTTCAGGACTTAATTGATGTCATGAGTGAGAATGATTTCAATCTGCTGGAACTGACTGTCGGAAACGATGGTTTTCGAATGCTGCTGGATGATCTGACACTTAAAACACCTTATGGTGCATATACCGATGAAGCGGTTCGAAGTGCCCTCCGCCAAGGCAATCTGCGCTACTGTGACAACGGAACAAATGAACTGACAGAAACAGAGGTCTCCGCTTTAATCGATTATGCTAATCAAAAAGGGATTGGTGTCATGCCTCTGATTAACTCTCCCGGACACATGGATGCCATTCTTACCGCCATGAGCGAACTTGGAATCCCCAATCCCGCCTATAGAAATTCAGCTACCACCGTTGATTTAGACAACCCGGAGGCAGTAGCTTTTACCTTGGAATTGTTAAAAAAATATATCCGGTGGTTCGCAGAAAAAGGTTGTATATACTTTAATCTCGGCAGTGACGAGTATGCCAACGATGTTCTTTCCTCCGGATTTGCTTCCCTGCAAAATAGTTCACATTATGAATATGATAAGTTTATTTCCTATGTGAATACC
Organism: uncultured Lachnospiraceae bacterium; assembly: GCA_945485625.1. Lineage (GTDB taxonomy): Bacteria > Bacillota > Clostridia > Lachnospirales > Lachnospiraceae > Acetatifactor. The sequence continues at coordinate 28,316 of CALYSH010000001.1, forward strand.
GTTGCTGCCTTCATCAAGGAATCCGGAATGATTCCCGTCATGTTCAATGATGGAGTCTATTATAACAAGGATCTCTCAGGCGGAATCCTGGACAAGGAAATAGTAGTCTCCTATTGGAGTTTTGGCTGGCCTTCTTATGACCTTGCTCCTGTTGAGTTTGTGGAAGCACAGGGACATAAGATTCTGGATACCTCTGCCTCCTGGTATTACGTACTGGGCCGCACTGAGGGGGATGGTGGAAATCAGGACTTTACCTACCAGTCCTCTTTGAAAGCTATGGAGAACTCCACAAGCCCTGTGGCATCTTCCATGAAAGAAACCGCACCCATCGGAAGTATGTTCTGCCTCTGGTCAGATGCCCCAACGGTTCCTTATAACGAAATCGAGGTGGAAAGATTGCACAAACTGCTTTCCTCCTTCCACCCGCAATAAGTCCTGATTTACTTAAAAGAGAATGTATGGGATGTGTTCTTTTACGGACTATCCCTCACTATTTCTCCGCAGTCTTTACCGGGAAAATCGAACTCTCTCCCATGTCCAGATACAATACGCCTTTGGCTTGTCCAACCATTAATACAGGGTCTGTTTCCGTATGGTCGATTCCCTCCGCAGACAGAACACACCCCCATCCATCCCGGTCTGTAAGCTTCTCGCAGGTCAGAAAGAAATCGGCCTGTCCATAGGTCACATCAAACACCACCCCGGAGAGCTCTGTCTTTAAGCGGCCCACATACTCCGGCCTGCATTCCAGATAGAGTTGTCCCTCCTGACCCTTAGGGGTAAGCATAAAATAGGTTTCGTAGTTTTCGGTGGTTATTTCCACCTTCTCATAGTGGTTCCGATTGACATATCCGGCATTCTCAGAGGTGAACTCAACCGCCTTCCCCACGGGAGTGCCCAAATTCATCATATAGCGGTATCCTTTTTCCTCCGCTTCAAAAATCTGAAGCTCATAACACTTTTCTTTTCCCATAAAGACATCCACCCTTATGGTTTTGGGCAAGGTCTTCTTGAACTGCCAGAGATATTGTTTCCCGTCAATCCAGCAGGTTCCATCCTCCAAAAACTCACACCGCAGTCCGTCCTCTCCCGGTATTATCCATTCACCCGCCACGATTTCCGGACGATATTTATCGGAACGTTCTCCACATGCACAAAGCGCCAAAAAAAAGCAACACATTACTAAAATAATGCCAATTCGCCTTCTCAATCCAATGCCCTCCAGTTTCTTTCTGAAACCATTATAGGCATTCCCCCCTTTGTTTGTCAATTCCATCCGAACTCTAGCGATACTGAAGAACCACCTTCCCACACATAATCTCATCCCCCGGTTCCAAGGCTCTTCTCTCATAGGGCTGCATCCGGTTTCCATTCAGGAAAGTGCCGTTTGTGGAATTCAGATCCTCCAGGCAGATTACATTTTCCTTTGTCTTTACAATTCTTCCATGCAGACGACTGACCGATAGGTCTTCCAGATAAATATCCACCTTGTCCCTGTTCTTCCCAATCAGTAAAACCTCCCGATCCACCGACACCAATATTTTCCCGTCCGAGGAATATATTTTGTGCAATATCTTTTTCTGATCCCTATGAGGCTCTAAATACACAGTCTGACCATATTCCTCCTCATTGTAATCCGAATCCTCCGCAACCGCATAAGAATAACCGGACTCCTCCCAGGAGCTCTGCTTTTGAAACGGATTCTCCTTTTCCTTCCCCTTTCCTTTTTTTCGTTCAAATCTGGCCAAAAGGCTCTTTTTCTCTGGGACCTGTTTCTCAGTGCCCGAAGGATTTATATTGTTTTCTTCCATCCCGGTTTCAACAAGTTCTTCTCCGGAAGGCAATCGTTCCTCCGGCTTTTCACCGGTGATTTCTGCCTTCTTTATAAAGGAATTCTCCTCGAAGTGTTTTATATCTTCGAATATCTGATTTTGCAGATATACCTCCCCCTTCTTTTCACTCTGCTCATAAATGTGGTACACCAGTTCCACAAGCTTTTCATCTGAATAATCAATATGTTCTACCAGGAAACCAAGAAGAGTCAGAAACTGATTCTCCCCCTCGTAATAGGGCACATATAGGAAAGAAAAAATATTCTTCTCCAAATCCTGATAAATCTGCTCCGGTACCCATAGCACATTGCTCTCCTGCAATAAAAACCGTCCCAATTCGTCCCGTATGTGTTTTACACTCCAGAAGAAATCCAAAAACCACTCCCGGTTGATGGAATCCTTTTGATACAGTAAAGAAATATTCTGTTTGGAGGTGATATCATAGTACAGATAGGCAGTCCCATTTACATATCTAAGGTCACAGGGAAGCAGACCCTTGATTCCCCCGCGGCTCAACATTGCATACTGATATTTGTGCTCCTGAAAATCATTCTCCAGACAAATCCTTTCATAATTACTGTGAAGACTTCTGATGTATTCTGTTTGTATCATATTTCCTTATCCTTTCCCTGTTTCACCTTTCGACAGGCCCTCAAAAAGAAGGTCACATTCCTGCGACGATTTATACACTCCGCCCGGATTTTTCTTTTTTCTCCGAGTCTGAACAGCCTCCCTCCCCATATCTTCATGGAAGCAACCTGTTTCAAATATATTTGGCTGCCTTTTAACTCAATCCGGGGGGATTCACGCTCCAAGAAAAGAAAACGTTCCACATACAGGCTTTCCTCCTGTCGTTCCATTTCCTTCATCAATTCCTCCTTACTTCCCCGGAAAACCGATCCCCGCAAAGCCAACACTTCCAAATCCTGCTCCAGCTGACAGCGGTTGTATACCAGAAATATCCAACTCATCAGAAAGAACAAAACCGGAAATACCACTGCCAAAACCAGTGCTGCTTCCACCGTAAAATATCCTTTTTTCTCCGCTATAATTTCTGACACATTTGTCATTCATTATTCTCCTATCAATAAGAATGCTATCATCAAAAAGGGTAGAAAAGGAACCGTTCCTGTAGCCTTAACCTTCTTCCCGATCAACAAAAGGATACTGACAATAGAAAGAAGGAATAACCCCAGCCCCAAAACAAGCAGGCATCGATGTAAGCCCATCGCAAGACCCAGACAGCAGACTATAACGCCATCCCCATAACCAACCATGGTAGTGACAAAGCTGAAAAGCATCCATATAATACCCGGAAGCATTCCCTGCAAAAGGATTCCCGGGGGAAGATTTGTTCCATCCATCCGTAGAATCCCCAAAGCCAGACTCAATACTCCTCCGAAAAAGAGAATCCCTACAGAAATTCTCTTTTTCATCACATCCATAACACTTACGATAACCAGATAAACTGTCAGTATAATTTCCAATTGTTTCCTCCCTACCTTGCGCATCTGGAACAGGGCCGGTATTTCTTCTTTTCCTTTTCTGTGATTCGATAGATGGTTCGCTTCAAACCCGGACAGTCCACCTCAAAATGATAACAATCCCCCTCATCGGTAATCCAGGTTTTTCCCCAAAATCTCCTTTTCCCACAGGTCTCACATTTCCGGTATTTCCTTCCGTATTGATTTCGCGAAGAAAGCGCTTTTGTCAATGATACCTGCTGTATGGACAAATCCAGATGGGTGCACTCCCTTTTGCAATGGTAAACCTCCCCATAATCAGTCACATAGTATTCCTTCTGCTTCTTATTTTCTTCTTCGGTTCCCGGAATCCAATACCCGGTCCAGGCATGGGCATAATAATGATTCTGAATCAGGATATCCGGATACCCCACCGACTCGCAAAAGGGGCTGACCCGATAGGTAACCGTCAAGTCTATAATATCCGGGTGCTCCGTCAAATCACTTCCCACAAACCGGAGTCCCTCCGGTCCGTAGGTCAGAGGGGAAGCCTCCAGGTAATCCTCCCCCAGTCGTTCCACCAATCTTCCCTTTACATAACTGTAGGACAGGGCAACATCCGCCAGGTCCCTCCACCAGTCCTGCTTTTTTTCTTCCGAATGGGCAATCGTCTCTTCTCCGGTAAAGGCATAGCTGTACAAACACAGGTCCGATCCCACATCCCAGAGTCCCATCTCTATCTTCCCGTGGAGTCGCAAAATCTCCAGAAAAGAAAGTAAATTCAAGAAAAAAAACAGAAAAACCGGTAATAAAATGGCAGCTTCCACTGTCATGCTGCCCTGATTCCTCTTTTTTCGCAGGATGCCCGGCAATGCCTCCTTTATGGATTTTCGTATGCAAGTACTGCCCGGAATGAAATTCACGACAGCAGATGAACAGGCGTGGGCGCGCACTGTTCGCAGAATGTTTTCATGGTTCGGAGAAGGATTTTGTTTTATAGTTTCTGTTTGTTGTTTCTTCATCCATAAAGGGGACATCGCCGGGCACCCTCCTAATATTTCGCAGTTCTTGTAATCTCAAGCTCGTATCCGTAATCACTGACCACTTCCGTGTATGCCTCCAGGGCCGTATAGCATGCATCCAGGCAAAAATGTCGGTTCCCCGGAGTCCTGCGGATATTTGCTTCCGTCAGATTCATTGCCCTGTCTGTTACCGACTGCAGGTCTGTCATTGCAAGCAACAGTCGCAGATAATCTTCATAGGATAATCCCTCCTTACATTCCATATCATCCATTCCGTCGTCCAAAAGACTTCCCAGTATACCGTCCAGGCTGTAATGCCAGGTCTCCGCAGTCTTCATCAGAGGAATTCTCCCACCCCTCATAATCTGCCTTACGTCGTACAGGCTCTCCGCGAATGCCCAGCTAAGGACAAGGGACATGGTAAACACATCCTTCCAGTCCGGTTTTAAGAGCAGCACCGCCACTGCAGAACCCAGTGCCTTGGCCTGTCCATACTTTTCCGAATCCGACATCAGATAGATCAGATTCGCAGCATCCCGGATGGAACTGATACGAAGCACCACGTTCTCCAAATTCTCCGGGTCCGTTTTTTGGCCGCTGATGAAATATTCCACCTGATACTTCAAGGCACCCTCCTGCTCTCTCCTGTAACAGCCAAAGTATTTCATCAGATATTCCCGGAAAAAAAATGGCATGGTAAGAGCCTCTTCCTCCGGCAGCTCATCAATCGGAAGATTCCCTTCGTCCACCTGTCCCTGCTTCATACGTTGTAATATCAACCCGTCGTCGTACAAAACAGCATCGGACAGTTGGCTTGTATCCTCTAAAACAAGGCCAAGGATATTTTCCGCCCGTTTCATGCTGAGCTCATCTGTGGGATTGTCCAGCAAAAGTCCTGCCCATTTATCATCTGCAGAATCCACCTCTTTTCCCCGTATTTTCTGAATTTCCTCGCTGATTTGCTTTTTTTCCTCTGCCAGGTCCCGACCTTCCAATTCCTTTTCCTCCACGGTTTCCACCCAGCTTAACAGCGTATCAAGTCCCGTCAGCCCTACATCATCCCGGACAGCCTCTGCAGCCTCTCTTCGATAGATTTCCCCTCTTCCGTCCGTCAAAATTGACACTTTTGTCACTTTTGTATTTTTCGGTTTTATTTTCAGGAAATCCTGATACAAGACCTCCTGAAGCGGCCCTGAATCTTCTTCACTGCACTGCATATTCCGTTCCAGATAATCCGTCAGATGCTGTCCGGTGTTTTCGCAACCGGGAGAAGCTGTCCCATAGGAGGAGTCAACTGCCAACAGATTATAGTCGGCAAACAGTATCCTGTGATACTCCCCCAGCACGCTGTTTAGTCCAATCTGCATCATACATTCTGCTTCCATGCGGATGGTATTATAGCGCACCCCTTCAAACAGAGATAAAAAAAGGGACAGGATAACGGTTAAAACCAATGCCATATATACAGTCAGATATCCGTTTTCTTTCTTCCCGGTCACATTTCGTTCCTCACTCCTAGAGTTTGTTTGTCTGATTGGTAATCTTTTTAAAAATGGAATTCACAATCTTGGTAATCTGCTCTTTAAAAATGATGACCAGACCCACGAGAACCACAATAATTAAGATAATCTCCACGGTTCCCATGCCATCCTCTTCCGTAAGAAATTCCCGAAAGCCTTTCAATTCTCCCATCGCAACTCCTTTCCGTCCTTACAGACAAAGCTTTATATTCCAAGGCCTGTAAATGCGGGAATCATGATCATCAGCATGACCACCCCCAGCATCAGCACCATTGGTATCAATAATTTTGTACCGGCTTCCTCTCCCAGCTTCTTTCCGTTCTGAATCCGTTCCTGGGAGCTCTGTAATGCTTCCTCTTCCAGACGAAGAAACAGTGTACCTGTTCCTCTCTTTAGATTTTGATTCAGCAATGCTGCCAGCTTCACATAGGACTGCAAACCGGTTCTCTTCCCGAAATGCTCGTAGGCCACGCTTTCCGGGACCCCTGCCTCCGTCCCCCGATAGGCATACAATGCCGTTTCACAAGACTCGCATACTCTAGCAAAGGCACTGCGTATACACAATCAGGCTCCCACCTACACC
>CALYSH010000002.1 GCA_945485625.1 uncultured Lachnospiraceae bacterium
GAACAATAAATCAGGATTGAAGCTTTGTGCCGTCTCCGGAATGAGGTCGGATGCGCTAAGGGAGTCGGGCTGCAATACGGAAGCCACACCCTCACTTGAGCTATCCAGGCACAAATCGCCTTTGGCTGCCTGTGCTACCATCGTGTCGCTGAAGCATACACTGCCGACTAGCAGAACGCCGGCCAGAGCACCAAGCAGTTTACCTGCTCTTTTCATCTCTTTCTCCCATCTGTTTTTCATAATTATATCACATATATAACCAATTTATAACTAATTTATTACAAATTTGTTACATCCGTGACTAGAACTGTATCATAACAGAGGGGAAATCATTTGTCAAGTTTTTCAAAAAATTTATTTTTCCTACAAATTCCGGGATTTTTCGATGCAGGCCTCCACCGCATCCATCACGGCACCACGGAAGCCCATCTCCTCCAATACCTGAACTGCAGCAATGGTGGTACCTCCGGGTGAGCAGACCATATCCTTCAATTCCCCGGGGTGCTTCCCGGTTTCCAGCAATAATTTTGCACTGCCCAGCACCGCTTGGGCGCAGAATTCATAAGCCATTGCTCTGGGCATTCCGGCCGCAACCGCCGCGTCCGCCATGGCCTCAATAAACAGAAATACATAAGCCGGGGAGCTTCCGCTGACACCGACCACCACATCCATCAGATGCTCGGCAACAGGAATCGCTTTTCCAAATGCCCCAAGCAGGGTCATTGCCAGTTCCTTGTCCTCCTCTGTCACATTGGCGTTGGTACAGACACCGGTGCAGCCCTCCAGAACAAGCGCAGGTGTATTGGGCATACAACGAACCAGTCTGCAATCCTTTCGGCCCAGCTTCTCTTCCAGAAATGCCAGATCTTTTCCTGCAGCGATGCTGATTACCAAAGTTCTCTCATCCAAGCCTTTACCGATTTCGGGTAAAACGGCAGGCAGCACATTGGGCTTTACTGCCAAAAACAGTACATCTGCATCCTTCACTACATCCCCCAGTTCAGATACAGTCGTAATGCCGTATTTTTCCCGAATTTTCTCCGCCGCTTCCGGAAATGCATCATAGCCTGCAATTTCCCCCGCGGAAACCATCCTTTTCTCAAGCAATCCTCCAATAATGGCAGTCGCCATATTTCCAAGACCGATAAATCCAACCTTCATTATTTTTCCTCCATTCTATGATAAATGTCTTTGTCTGTAAGCCTCATACATGAGCAGGGAAGCTGCCACCGAAGCATTCAGGCTTTCCACTTTTCCCTCCATGGGAATCTTAATATATTCCCCGGCACATTGGGATATTTCATCCGTCAGGCCATTACCTTCATTTCCGATCAGGAACGCACAGGGGCCGCGAAATCCGGTCTCCTGGAAATATTGCTTTCCCTTTAGGTGTGCTGCGAAGGTACGAACTCCCGCGTTTTGTAATTTATGCAAGATTTCCTGCAAATCCGATGTATAAAGGAATGGTACACGGTACACGGAACCCATGGTGGAACGAATCACCTTTGGATTGAAAATGTCTACCGTACCGGTACTCATGATTAAGCCGGAGATTCCGGCACCCTCACCGGTACGAAGAATGGTCCCCAGATTTCCCGGATCCTGCAGGTTTTCCAGTACAATCAATAGAGGATTCTCTCCTTTTAACAAATCGGAAAGCTCATATTCAGGCTGACGCAGCACACAAAGGATGCCCTGGGGAGTCTGGGTATCCGAAATTCTGGAAAACACTTCCTCCGATACCAGTTCATATCCCACCGCCTTCAGACGGTCTTTAAATGCCTGGTTTGCTTTTTGTTTTTCAAACAAAGCTTCCGTGAGGTATACCTCCATAATCCAATCCGGGGGAGCCTCTAAGAACATCTTCACTCCCTCTGCCAAAAACACCTTATCCCTCCGCCGTTCCCTGGCCTTCTGCTGCCAGGCTGCCACCTGCTTCATCCTGGGATTTGTTACACCGGTAATCATCTCTTCAAACTCCTTATGGAAAAAAAGGCCGCTGAAAAGCGGCCCTTCTGTTGATATATTATAATGAAAGAATACGGGATACTTCAAACTCATATTCATTGATGGTTTTGGTCATATTCAAAGCATCCTCAATATCAAAGTCTACAAACTCACCGTGCTGATAACCAACGACACGATTGGTCTTGCCGGAAATCAGGATATCCACTGCGTACGCGCCCATGATGGAAGCATAGTAACGGTCCTTTGCACTGGGGCATCCGCCACGCTGCATATAACCAAGAATGGTTGCACGGGTCTCAATTCCGGTAGCTGCTTCAATTCTCTTTGCCATGGATACGGAATGTCCGATACCCTCAGCATTGATAATGATATGATGGGTTTTGCCCTTCTTACGGCTCTCAATAATATTATTGATGATGTTCTGCTCATTGAAGTCGTACTTCTCCGGAATCAGAATATCCTCCGCACCGTTTGCGATGCCGCACCACAATGCAATGTAACCTGCATCACGTCCCATAACCTCAATGATACTGCAGCGCTCATGAGAAGAAGAGGTATCCTTTACCTTATCAATCGCCTGCATAGCAGTATTTACCGCTGTATCGAAACCGATGGTATATTCCGTACAGGAGATATCCAGGTCGATGGTACCGGGAAGTCCGATGGTATTGATACCGTTTCTGGAAAGCGCCTGGGCACCACGATAGGAACCGTCACCCCCGATAACCACAATACCGTCAATGCCATGCTTCCTACAGATTTCAGCACCCTTCTGCTGGCCTTCCTTGGTCTTGAACTCCAGACATCTTGCCGTACCGAGAATGGTACCGCCTCTCTGAATAATATCGGAAACACTGCTCGCTTCCATATCTATGATTTCTTCATTCAGAAGTCCCTGATATCCCTTTTTTATACCCTTAACCTTTATCCCTCTTGCGAGTGCAGTACGAACAACCGCACGGATTGCAGCATTCATTCCGGGTGCATCGCCACCGCTGGTCAAAACACCGATTGTTTTGATTTCTTTCGCCATATTTATCCTCCACTCCTACCATGACAATCCTCTTTGCATGGTACAGTCAACACTTCTAATCTCGTATTTTAATCCATTTCTTATTTGTTTTCAATAGCTTTCCTGCGGATTTTCACATTTTCCTGACCAAAAAAGCCAATTAAACGCTGCAAAAGCTCCTCATCAGCACTCACCCGCATGTTCATCGGAAGGATTTTAAAGTTTTTTTCCTTCTTTAAATAGATTACTACGTCATCGTTTCCGTCCGAATCCGCAATCATGCTCTGCAGCTGATTCTTTTTCCTCTCGTAATCTTCTGCATCTGCAAACTGAATCCAGATTCCCTCCGGCAGTCCCTTTGCAGATGTTGCCGGTCTGGGGGTTGGTTTCGGGGCACTGTCCATTCTCCTGACTTGGGAGCCCGGACGTCCCTGGTCAAAGCCCTTTCCCTGAGCAGCCTCCTCAAAGGTCAGAATCTGGTCACAGATAACCTTTCCGTCACGTTCTTCCTCCAGATTTGCCCGTCCCTTTACAAAGATCTTGCTTTCCTCCGAAATCAACTGACCATACTTTTCGTAGCTGGCCGGGAAGACAATGACTTCAATATTGCCCACAAGGTCCTCCACATTTAAAAATGCCATGACCTTTTCATTCTTGGTATACTTAATCTTTTTCTCAACCACCATACCGCCGATGACTACCATGGCCTGATCTGCCACACGTGCCTTACCGGTTTCTTCATCCAGTGCGAAATCGTTGGTGGTATTGGAAATAAACCGCTGCATCAGTGGCTCATACTCTTCCAGAGGATGTCCGCTGACATACACTCCAAGCACTTCCTTCTCAAAGCCAAGAAGCATTTCCTTCTCGTATTCCCCTACGTCCGGCAGCCGGATATCAAAATCTTCCTTCTGATCATCGGAAGCAATGTCAAAGAGGGTCAGCTGCCCCGCCATATTGTTCTTCTTATCCTTTACCACACGCTCCATCATCTGGACATACACACTCATAAACTGCTTTCGTGTGCCGCCCAGTCCATCCAGAGCACCGGCCTTGATAAAATGCTCCACCACCCGCTTATTCAAGTCCTTGTCCGCCATACGGGTAATCAGATCCTTCAGACTGGTGAAGGGTCCCCGCTCCAGCCGCTCCTGCTCCACGCTGTCAATCACGGGACGACCTACATTTTTAATGGCAGTCAGTGCATAACGGATGCGTCCATGGTCTACCGAGAAGCCAGCCTCTCCCTGATTGATGTCCGGGGGCAAAAGCTCAATTCCCATACCCCGGCATGCCAGAATATACTCGGACACCTTCTTTGGGTTATCAATCACAGAGGTCAGAAGCGCTGCCATGTATTCCACCGGATAGTAATACTTCAAATACGCGGTCTGATAAGCCACCACTGCATAGCATGCCGCATGGGATTTATTGAAGGCGTACTTCGCGAAATCCATCATGTCCTCATAAATCCGGCCCGCAACCTCTTCGCTGATACCGTTTGCAATACATCCGGGAACTCCCTCCTCGGCATTGCCAAACACAAAGTTGGCCCGCTCCTTCTCCATAACCGCCTGTTTTTTCTTACTCATGGCACGGCGTACCAGGTCGCTTCGCCCCAGAGTATATCCGCCCAGGTCACGCACAATCTGCATAACCTGCTCCTGATACACGATACAGCCATAGGTAGGAGCCAGAATGGGCTCCAGCTGGGGACAAAGGTAGGTCACCGCATCGTGGTTGTTTTTTCCCTGAATATATTTAGGAATAAAGTCCATGGGACCCGGACGATACAGGGAAATACCCGCAATGATATCCTCCAGATTCTTCGGTCGAAGTTCCTTCATGAAGTTCTTCATTCCCGCGCTTTCCAGCTGGAACACGCCGTCTGTTTTTCCCGTGCCGATGGAGGCCAGTACCTTGGGATCGTTGTAATCAATCTCATCCACATTCAGACGAATACCCTGACTCTTCTCGATATACTTCACCGCATCATGGATCACCGTCAGGGTACGCAGCCCCAGGAAATCCATCTTCAAAAGTCCCAGCTCCTCCAGTGTTGTCATAGTGAACTGGGTGGTAATGGAACCATCTGAGCCTCTGGATAAAGGGACGAACTCATCCGCCGACTTCTGACAGATGACCACTCCCGCCGCATGCATGGAGGTATGCCTGGGCAGTCCCTCCAGACGCTTACACATATCAATCAGGTAATGCACCTGTTCATCCTCTTCGTAGAGCTTCCGGAATTCCACATTCAATTCCAGCGCCCGGTCCAGAGTGATATTCAGCTCATCCGGGACCATCTTTGCTATGGAATCCACAAACGCATAGGGCAGGTCCATGACACGTCCCACATCCCGGATGACACCCTTTGCCGCCAGGGTACCGAAGGTCACAATCTGCACCACCTTATCAGCCCCGTACTTCCGGCCCACATAATCAATCACCTCCTGCCTCCTTTCGAAGCAGAAGTCAATATCAATATCCGGCATGGACACACGCTCCGGATTTAAGAAACGTTCAAAGAGCAGATTGTATTTGATGGGGTCAATATTCGTAATCCGCAAACAATAAGAAACGATACTTCCCGCCGCAGAACCACGCCCCGGTCCCACCGGAATACCATTCTCCTTGGCATAATTGATGAAGTCCCATACAATTAAGAAGTAATCCACATAACCCATATGCTGAATCGTAGATAATTCGTAGTCCAGCCTCTCCCGTAGGGTTTGTCCCGTTTCCCCGGCCATGCGTTGCCCGGTCTCGTCCAGGATACGACTGTACTCCTCCGGATCCTCCGGCAGCACTGCAGGAGCAAAGGGGTCCTCCACCTGCAGCAAATCCCTGCCATACCGGGCGATCAGACCATCGTTACATAATTTATTCAGATAGGTCCAGGAATCATACCCCTCCGGCACCTCATACTTAGGCAGCTTGGTGACACCGAACTCAATCTCCACATTGCATCGGTCCGCAATCACCTGGGTATTCTCCACCGCCTCCCAGGCATAGGGAAACAGTCCCTTCATTTCTTCTTCACTCTTGACGTAATACTGCCCGCCCTCATAACGCATGCGGTTTTCATCCTTCAGAAGCTTCCCGGTCTGTAAACAAAGCAGAATATCATGGGGCTCCACATCCTCTGCATAGGTGTAATGCACATCATTGGTGGCTACCAGCGGGATGTCCATCTCCCGGCTGATGCTCATAAGCTCCATATTAACCATTCGCTGCTCCGGAATTCCATGGTCCTGGAGCTCTAAGAAATAATTTCCCTTTCCAAAGCAGTCCTCGTATTTCTTCACACATTTCCGAGCCTCATCCTTTAAGCCCTTCATAATATACCGGGGCACCTCGCCCGCCAGACAGGCAGACAATGCAATGATGCCCTCGTGGTACTGCCTGAGTACTTCCATATCCACACGGGGCTTGTAATAATAGCCCTCCGTGAAGCCCTTGCTGACGATTTTCATCAAATTTGCATAACCCGTATTGTTCTCCGCCAGAAGCACCAGATGATGATAGCGTTCCTCTCCACCATTCACTTCCTTATCGAATCGGGAGTTGGGTGCCACATACACCTCACAGCCCAGTATGGGCTTAATGCCTGCCGCACGGGCCGCACGGTAGAAATCAATCACACCGTACATTACTCCATGGTCGGTGATGGCAGCACTGTTCATTCCCAGTTCCTTTACACGTGCCACATATTCTTTTATCTTATTCGAGCCATCCAACAGGGAATACTCCGTATGAACATGCAGATGCGCAAAAGCCATGGTTTTATCCTCCGAATTCAAACGATATGTAAAATTAGTATACCACATTTTCCACGTTTCTGCCATGGCATATCTTGCTTTTCTTGTTTTATGTGTCTCCCAATCTCCGGTCACCTGCATATCCTCCAATATACAATCCGCACTGCAAAAGACCTCGTCCTTTTCATCGGACGAGGTCTTCAAATAACAGCTTATTCTTTTCTTACAGATACTTCTTCAAAGCCTCCACCCTATCGGTCTGCTCCCAGGGAAGGTCCAAATCATTACGGCCGAAGTGGCCATAGCTGGAGGTCTGCTTGTAGATAGGCCGACGAAGGTCCAGCATCCTGATGATGCCTGCAGGACGAAGATCAAAGTTCTCACGAACGATTTCAACCAGCTTCTCATCGCTAAGCTTCCCGGTGCCAAAGGTATCTACCATGATGGAGGTGGGCTTTGCCACTCCGATTGCGTAGGAGAGCTGAATCTCGCACTTGTCCGCAAGGCCGGCAGCAACGATATTCTTTGCAACGTAACGTGCTGCATATGCTGCACTTCTGTCTACCTTGGTGCAGTCCTTACCGGAAAATGCGCCGCCGCCATGACGGGCATATCCACCGTAGGTATCTACAATAATCTTACGGCCGGTCAGACCTGCATCCCCATGAGGTCCGCCGATGACGAAACGTCCGGTAGGGTTGATGAAGAACTTGGTGTTCTCATCAATCATCTCCCCGGGAAGAATGGGGTCAAATACATATTTCCTGATATCCCTATGAATCTGCTCCTGCGTTACATCCTCGTCATGCTGGGTGGAGCATACAACCGCCTCTAATCTGACAGGTTTGTCATTTTCATCGTATTCAACGGATACCTGGGTCTTTCCATCGGGTCTTAAGTAAGGAAGGGTTCCGTCCTTACGTACCTTGGCCAGCTGTAAAGCCAGCTTATGTGCCAGGGAAATCGGATAGGGCATCAATTCCGGAGTCTCGTTGGTTGCATAACCAAACATCATACCCTGGTCGCCGGCACCGGTATCCAGCTCATCGGTAAGAGAGCCTTCCTTTGCCTCCAATGCTTTATCAACACCCATCGCGATATCGGCGGACTGCTTGTCCAATGCCACAAATACCGCGCAGGAGTTTCCGTCCAGGCCCTTCTCGCCTGCATCATAGCCAATCTCCAATACGGTCTGACGTACGATTGCGGGAACGTCCAGGTTTGCTTTGGTGGTAATCTCACCGGTTACCAGTACAAATCCGGTACAGGCTGCGGTTTCACAAGCCACACGGCTCATAGGGTCCTGTGCAAGGCATGCATCAAGAATCGCATCGGATACCGCATCACAGACCTTATCGGGATGTCCTTCAGTTACAGATTCGGAAGTAAATAGTCTTTTTTCCATGTTTTTCTCCTCTCGTGAAATAAAAGAAAGTCCGCTTAAAATAAGCGGACTTGAATGCATTCGATTCCAATCCTCTTATTGTTCGACCTGCATCTGCAGGGTACTCGCTCAGGGAGGCACCTTCCTATAAGGGGTTGCCGTGGCTTCACAGATCCTATGTATCTCCACCACTCTGAATAAGAGAAACGACATATGAACTTGTACTCTACTGACATACTACTATGTCAATTCATAACTTGTCAACCGGTTTTTAATTTAAATTTCTGGAATTCTTTGTCATCGGTAAGCAGTTCAATCTGTGCTCCAAGGGCCTGAAGCTTTAGATGGAAATCCTCATATCCGCGCTCAATATAGTGGATATCCTCTACCGTGGTATAGCCCTCCGCTGCCAGTGCCGCAATCACCAGTGCCGCACCTGCTCTCAAATCCGGTGCGGAAATTCTGGCTCCGGTATATTTCTCCACACCATCAATAATTGCAGTGGTACCCTCCACCTTAATATGTGCTCCCATACGGATCAGCTCATCCACATAGCGGAAGCGGTTCTCAAAAATCGTATCGGTCACAATACTGGTTCCCTGGGACAGGCCCAGCGCAACCGCAATCTGAGGCTGCATATCCGTAGGGAAACCGGGATAAGGCAAGGTCTTTACATGAGTGGTTTTCAAACGTTTGGAAGCCACCACGCGCATACAGTCATCAGATTCTTCCACCTGGCAGCCGATTTCAATCAGCTTTGCCACGATGGACTCCAAGTGCTTGGGAATCACATTCTTTACAGTTATATCACCCTTGGTCACCGCTGCGGCAAACATAAAGGTACCTGCCTCAATCTGGTCCGGAATAATCGCATACTCCGTTCCATGCAGTCTGGTAACTCCCTTAATACGAATCACATCCGTACCGGCGCCTTTAATATTGGCACCCATGCTGTTCAAGAAGTTTGCAAGGTCTACCACATGGGGCTCCTTGGCAGCATTTTCAATAATGGTAGTACCCTCTGCCAGAGTCGCTGCCATCATGACATTGATGGTAGCACCTACACTGACACAGTCCATATAAATATGTGCACCCATGAGTCTTTCGGCTCTGGTCTTAATCAATCCGTGTTCAATCACGACCTCAGCTCCCAAAGCCTCAAACCCCTTGATATGCTGGTCGATTGCCCTGCATCCGATATCACAGCCGCCGGGCAGCGCCACTTCTGCTCTCTTATACTTACTGAGCAGCGCACCAATCAGATAATAGGATGCACGGATTTTTTTGATATTATCATCTTCTACCACCAGATTGCTCACATTTGCGGCATTTAATACCACACTGTGGCGTCCGGTTCTCTTTTCCATCACACCGATGTTCGCCATAGCCTTCAACAATACATTGGTATCGCGGACGTCAGGCATGTTGTCTATATATACGCTTTCGTCTGTCATAACAGATGCAGCAAGAATGGGGAGAGCAGCGTTCTTTGCGCCCCCGATCTCCACTTCACCTACCAGGGCGTTTCCGCCCTTTATTGCGTAATGTTCCATGAATAAATCCCTCTTGATTCCAGGCAAAACCGACTCGACAGAGCGTGTTTTGCACGAGTTTACACAGTTCCAGATATTGTCAGCATAGCATACTTTTTTCTGTTTGTAAACTAGATATATGCGCTACTTATCTAGATATAGTAGTGGATTCACGCTTACACCGTCAATCTTCATCTCAAAGTGAAGGTGAGGTCCGGATACGTTACCGGTTGCACCGGACAAACCTATCTTCTGTCCCTGCTTTACGTAATCCCCTTTCTTCACCAGTATTTTACTCAGGTGCGCATATCTGGTCTGACGTCCATCTTCATGGTTAATGAAAATGACATTTCCATAGCTTCCCATCCATCCCGCAAAGGATACGCTACCGCCACAGGAAGCAAATACCGCGGTACCGGTGGGTACATACCAGTCGATTGCACGATGGTTTGTGGTCGCACCGGCAACCGGTGCCTTTCTTGAACCGTAACCGGAGGTAATTCTTCCACCGGTAATGGGCTTAATATAGGTAGGCGGAGTCTTTGTACCACGTTCAATAATCATGGGTACAGCTTCCTTCACGATCTCCTCTTTTAAAATGGTTTTCGACACCATTCTGCCATTCAGATAACTTTCCTCTGCCGCAATCTTTCGATAACCGGAGGAAGGCTGCTGTTGAACCACCGTCTTGGTAGTATACCAGGAATCATTATCAATATAGATGACATCCGCTTCGTATTCTTCCTCATAGTATCTCTGTTCTGCCCACACAACGGACAATTCCGGTTCCGGCACCGTAATCTTTAACATATCCCCAATGTGAATGGTGGAATTGATGTCCTTCAGCAGGTCACTGTTCATCTCCACAATTTTATCCATGGGAATCTCCACCTTTTTTGAAATACGGGTCAGGGTGTCTCCTGCCACCACTTCATAAAGGGACGGAACCTCCTGCTCCTTGATGACCTGCTCCGTTGCGACCTCCACCGGTGTCAATTGATTCATAGGCAGGTACGCCTCCACAATTTCAACTTTCTCGGCGAAGTCCATATACTGCTTACCATAATGGAAGTCATCAAAACCCTTCTCCATCTGGTCTTCATCCAGTTCCCCTACAGCATTAAGTACTTCCTGAACACCGGCTTCCATATTTTTCCCTGTGGATACCTCCGGTTCCTTCTCCAGCTTGTACACCTGTGTAGTCAACAGGTTGAATTCACGGTTGGTATCCTGTACCAAATCTACCTCAAAACGATTTTCACCATCGTATTGATCGATTGCAGTCTGAAGGAGTTGTTTTACCTCTTCCTTGCTGGCAAGGTTCACCATATACTCCTGAACCTTCACGGTGTAGGATAAATTCAGTGTTGTCTGAATGCTCTCATACAACACCTGTTCCATTCTGCTTACAACCTGGCGTTCATCATCAATCACCTTCTCCGTTACCTGACGCCCCTTAACGCTTAAATCCGCTTCCATAAAGGTAAGGCCCTCACGAAGAGAGGATACATTTCTTCTGGCCTTTCGAAGCATATCCTCTGCCTGCTCCGGTTGCTCAATCACACCAACTTCCTCACCGTTCAGTGAAACATAGTAAACCATTTCGTATACCGGCTCCTCCTGCATTTTGCCCTGAAGGAAAAGAAGGCACACAAACAATGTAATCAATGTAAACTTAATATGTGTATAATTTAAAAATTTATTTTTCCTCTTATTATTTTCCATGAAATGCCTCAAAAAATCAAACTACCTTATTTTTCTTTTTTGCGGACGCTGTATCCAAAGGTTCCCAGCTGCTCTCCACAACACAAATATGCTCCGTGTGAGTATACAATGGGATCTGCCTGTTCCAGATGAAATCGGTTCTTATCATCCATGTAGCGTTCATCCGCCTGTACTGCCACTACTTCCGCCAGAAACATATCGTGAGTTCCGAGATGCTTTACCTCAGTTACCTTACACTCAATGCTTACCGGACTTTCTCCAATCAGGGGAGCCTTTACCTTTGACGCCGGCATGGCTGTCAATCCCAGCTCCTTGAATTTATCAATATCCCTGCCGCTCTTTACGCCACAGTAATCCGTAGCAAAAGCAAGCTCCTTCGTTGCCAGATTAATAACAAACTCACCTGTCTCCTGAATCATTTGATAGGAATAGCGTTCCGGACGCACAGAAATAGACACCATCGGAGGATCACTACAAACGGTGCCTGTCCAGGCTACCGTGATGATGTTCTTCTTCCCGCTTCCATCCGCCACGGAAACCATTACCACCGGCAACGGATACAGCATGTTACCGGGCTTCCATATCTGCTTTTTATATTCGGCCATACTTATTTCCTCAATTCAAACTAAAACACCTTCAATACCGATAAAACCTGAAGGATTACTCCCAGCACCGCTGCACCCATAGCGATAGTGCTCATAAGCTTTGCCTTCTGCACCTCATCACGTACTGTCTTCATCTCATCCGCCTGGGCAATAATCTGTTTACTGCTCTCCTCAACGACTACGGCCTGAACGTTCCGGTACACCTTTACACATTCCTTGTGCACACTTTCCCTGGTATTCTGAAATTTCTCGTCCAGCATTCCCGGAATCCCTTCAATCTTCTCATCCAGTTTATCATCATTTCTGGCTTCCAGCTTGCTGTCCAGACGGCCTTCAATCACGCCGGGAAGCTCACTAAACTTCATATCAATCAATCTTCTCAGGCGGTCCAGATTCTCATCAATTTCAGGCACATTGTTCATCTTGCGCTCCATCAGTTCGGAAAGGGCCTTCACCTGATCAATGCACTCCTGATAATCCTTCACCTGTTCCTTTAATGTATCCATTTCCTCGGCATCTGCCGCTAAATTCCCCCGGATGATTTCCTGTGCTGTCAGCTTTTGTGCAAGCTTATCCATAAATGTATCCATTACTTCTCCTCCAGGCATCGTACCTATTTCACTCCTTACCTAAATCGTATTTACATAACATTTCCGAAACTCCAAAATATTCGTGACCGCAGAACAAGGTCCTTTCGAAATCGAGAATCGCCATCATTTTAGCATCTTTCCGATTACAATACAACAATTTATTCCCGCCCGGTCTGCTGACTGATCGACAAAATCTCCTCATTCAACGACAGCATCCTTGCATCCAGGTCAGCCACCAGCTTTGCACATTCCACCAGCTCACTCTTAATATGTGCCGGGGCATCCCCTTCGAATTTGTAATGAATCTTGTGTTCCAGGCTGGCCCAGAAATCCATGGCAACCGTACGCATCTGGATTTCTACCTTGGTATCCACAATACGGTCCGACAGATATACCGGAACAGTCACAATCATATGATAGCTCTTATATCCACTGGCCTTGGGATAGGTAATATAGTCCTTCACGGTCAAGACCTTAATATCCTTCTGATCACTGATCATATCTACAATACGGAAGATATCCGAAGTAAAGGAACAGATGATACGGATTCCCGCGATATCATTCACATGTTTAATCATATTGTCGATCGTGGACTCATAACCATTTCTCTTCAGCTTCTTTACAATGCTCTCCGGCGTCTTAATTCTTGCCTTAATATGTTCAATGGGGTTATACTGATGGACGTGCTGAAATTCATCGTTTAAGATTTCCATCTTTGTCTGTACCTGTCTCAGTGCAGCATTGTACACCAATTGCACCTCATTCCAGCTGTCAATCCCCTCATCCAATATGTATCCAAGTTCCATTATTGCTCCTTCATGTCCCATCCGCCCCATCGGTTCTGAGGCCAACAGACTCTTATAAATCCATGTGCTTCCCCACGGCAACACATACCTATTGTAACACAAGTTCCCCCGAAAATGTAGGCTTTTCACTTATTTTTCACGAATTCTTTATAATCCGTCCTCCCCATACCATACCTTGTGTTTGAAAACTCACACCCTCTATATATATGACGCTTTTGTGCCAAAGATTCCGAATTTTTTGTACAGGGACCGGAAAAGATGCTATAATGGACAGAAAAGACAATATAGAAGGAGGCGTCTCATGTTTCGTTTGTGGGCAAGAACCTTTCGGGACAATCACATGCTTAAGGATACCTGCATATGTGACGATACTGCAGACACCCGAACACACAAAGTATTTCGGGCATTGGAAAAAATATGCAATGAGTTTGATCTGGGCAAACCTATCTGGCTGGACAAAACCATCCGTGATTTCAAACGTCATGGAAAAGCACGCTTCACCCAGGACAATTTCATAGAAGTCATTGAATTTGATTATCTGGAAATACAGGTGATAGAAGAAGACTAAAAAAACATTGACAAATCATTTTTCCTGCTATAGTATTATGTCATGTAGTTTTGAATACTACTTGTTGTGTTTGCATATAACTATCATGTGATGATATAAACAGGAGGATGATTGTCATGCAGATTACGATACGAGAACCCGGCAGTGCCATTACACACTTTATTGCCATGATGATGGCAGTTTTTGCTTCTGTCCCGCTATTGGTTAAGGCCGGACTTGATTCCGGCACCAGAAATTTCTTTGCCATGGCTGTTTTTATGGGAAGCATGATTTTATTATACGCTGCAAGCGCCACCTACCACAGCGTGGATTTGAGCGGAAAAGAACTGAAGATTTTTAAACGGATAGACCATATGATGATTTTTGTGCTGATCGCAGGCTCCTATACTCCGGTCTGCCTGATTATTCTTGGAGGAAAACTGGGCTACTCCCTTCTGGCTCTGGTTTGGGGTATTGCCCTGATAGGGATGCTCATAAAAGCCTTCTGGGTAACCTGTCCGAAATGGTTTTCTTCCGTGATTTATATTGCCATGGGCTGGGTAGTGGTATTCGCCTTCGGTCCCCTGGTTCATTCCCTGACCACTCCCGCATTCCTGTGGCTGCTGGCAGGCGGAATCATCTACACCATCGGAGGAATCATTTACGCATTAAAATTACCGTTATTCAATTCCCTTCATAAAACATTTGGTTCCCACGAAATCTTCCACCTGTTTGTCATGGGCGGAAGTGTCTGCCACTTTATCTTTATGTACTGTTATGTAGCTTAAATCAACAAGGGCGTGCTCTTTCGAGCACGCCCTCTTTTTTCCCTTCTATTCATCATAGCCGTTTGGATTATTCTTCTGCCATCTCCAGGAATCCTCACACATTTCCCGGATACCATATTTCGCTTCCCAGCCAAGCTCCTCCTTTGCAAGGGATGCATCTGCATAACAGCTGTCAATATCTCCCGCGCGTCTGGGCTTGATACTGTAGGGAATCTTCACTCCCGTAGCATCCTCAAAGTTCTTCACCACATCCAACACACTGTAGCCCACGCCCGTTCCCAGGTTATAAATCTTTAACCCTGCATTTTCTTCAATCTTTTTCAAAGCCTTTACATGTCCCTGTGCCAGATCCACTACATGGATGTAATCACGGACACCGGTACCGTCATGGGTATTGTAATCATTACCAAATACGCCAAGCTCCTGTCTCTTCCCAACAGCCACCTGCGTAATATAAGGCATCAGGTTGTTTGGAATACCATTGGGATTCTCCCCGATGGTTCCGCTCTTATGTGCGCCGATGGGATTGAAGTAACGCAGCAGGATGACATTCCATTCCGGGTCTGCCTTCTGAATATCGGACAAAATCTGCTCCAGCATGGACTTGGTCCAGCCGTAAGGGTTGGTACACTGTCCCTTGGGGCACTCCTCGGTAATAGGAATGAATGCAGGATTACCGTAAACGGTAGCGCTGGAAGAAAAGATGATATTCTTCACATTATGCTTCCGCATCACATCCACCAGTGTCAGGGTACCTGCAATATTGTTCTCATAATATTCCCAGGGTTTTTCCACGGATTCCCCCACTGCCTTCAGCCCGGCGAAATGAATCACCGCACCAATCTCCTGCTCGGAGAAAATCTGTTCCAAAGCCTCTCTATCCAAAATGTCTGCCTTGTAGAACGGCACCGCCTTACCGGTAATCTTCTGAACACGCTCCAGGGATTTCTCACTGGAATTGCTCAGGTTGTCCATGACCACCACATCATATCCTGCTTCCTGCAGCTCCACCACCGTATGGCTTCCGATAAAGCCCGCGCCACCTGTAACCAGTATCTTCATATTCTTTCGCCCTTTCCGCTTATAATCTTACGCCGTTCTTCTCAAGCAATGCTCTCGCACTCTCTACCGAATCTACACCGGTCTTATTTTTAATGGGTGCAAATTCTCTCTCACGAACCACCTCGTAAGGCAAACAGCTGTCCAACTGATGAATCATATCCAACACCAGATTTTCATACTTATATCCGTTGGGGCTCTCAGGCTTTACAAGTCTTCCGTTTTCATCCAAATAAGGAATCTTCTTCTCCACAATATGTAGAGGCAGACTCGCCATCATCTTCTCCAGATCCGGAACATAGAAGAGATAATTCAAAATCACGCCGAAATTGTAAGCGGGCTCGCCCTTCTCATTCTTCGCGTTCATCAGTTCCTCGGTCATATCATAATACTCTACGATGGAAGGCTTACCATCCTCCAGGCACATAGCACCTACCTTCTCATCGGGAGCTGCCTTGCGGACTACCTTCGCACCTACCACACACTTCTTATCGATGGTGGCGCCCACGAAGCAGGGGTCTGCAATACGCTGCAGCACATTATCTACCGCAAATACATTAATCCACTCAATTCCCTGATTGTGCACCAAGTCAAGCAGTCCGGCTTTCTCAAGAGAAATAAACCAACCACCGTTTCCATTTGGAGAAGTAGAAAGCTTAGCCTTCTCCTCCAGGTAAATCTTTCCATTGTAATCGGTGGCTGCTGCCATCTCCTGCTTGAAGAAATGAACATACTTGGGATTGTATCCAAAATATGCATGCTCCTCCATAAAAGAAACGGTTGCTTCATTGTTCTTATCGCTTGTCATAACAAACAAATGGATCCAGGTATCTGCCTGATGGACCACATCCAGCAGGTTATTAATCAGGCACTGGAAAATATAAAGCTCGTGAGTAATCCCTACATTGTACATACCCTTGGGGTTATCGGAACCAAGTCTGGTACCCATACCCCCTGCCAACAATACGGCACCTACTTTTCCGGAACGAATCGCCTCCAGACCGATATCGGTAAATCGCTCCTTGTTCGCTTCAATCTCGCTTAACTCCATGGCT
This sequence comes from uncultured Lachnospiraceae bacterium, assembly GCA_945485625.1. GTDB lineage: Bacteria > Bacillota > Clostridia > Lachnospirales > Lachnospiraceae > Acetatifactor. Next base: position 16,833 of record CALYSH010000002.1, read on the forward strand.
GCCAGAGGCTCAATCACTCCTCTCTTCACCAAATCCTCCTTGTGATTGCAGGCATCCAGAATCTCCATATCAGTGGCCTCAATCTGAGAAAGCAGCTCGTCCTTCTCCTTCTCGTTCAACTCATCATAGTATTTCAGTACCTGCTCCTGGCCGTACTTTGCCAACTTTGCTTTTACTCTATCCAATCTTTCGCTCATACCCGTCTCCTTCTCATCCTCTTGCCCTGCAGGGGCATCTTTTGTACATCAGTTTACCACAACTCTCACTCTTTATCAATGCCGTATAATGAACATTTCCCTCCGCTAAACACAATGCTGCTGCATGTACTTTTCTTTTGTAGCCAGTCCCCCTCGAATATGACGTTCGGACTTATTGACATCCAGAACCTTTCTCGCCCGCTTCGCAAGTGCCGGATTGATCAGTTCTAAACGTGTGGTTACGTCTTTATGTACCGTGCTCTTTGACACTCCAAAAGCCTTGGCGGTCTGCCTCACCGTAGCATCATGCTCGATGATATAGTTGGCGATATCAACGGCTCGCTCCTCAATATATTCCTTCAAAAGAATACCCCTTAAGAATCTTTTTTACAGTCTATGAAAGATTCTTAGGGGGTATGCATTATAATGCTGTATTCCTCTTTTTACAAAGTGAATCCGCTCTCTGTTCTGTAAGACCGTTCACCCGAAACTTTATCATTTCTTTGGTACTATGCTATATATTTCGCAATTATCTCTTCATTTTTGTTTTTTCGCCTTAGCACCTGTCAAGAATGTAGTATCAAACAACCTTCCTGATATTAATTAAAATAGTACAGACTGCGTCCACCTACGGTCGCAAATCTAGTCAGTGTATGCTCTTGAATGGCAAAGGTATCGCCCGTTGCATATGCCTCATCATTAACCACCACGATGGACCTCTCTGTTTCGGGAAATGCATCTATATAATAGTTGTAGTAATCATATATCCATGTCTTTCCGTTTTCTCCCAAGTGCATATACAACGCACTGTCATCCAATACCCTGCATATGTCCGAATCATTTGAACCCATGAACATATAAATATAGTCTAAATCTAATTTCTTGCAATATGCTGTCAGTTCTTTTAATTCAGCATTCTTTTCTCCGCTTTCAAACACTTCCTTATAGGAGCCTGCCAGTAAAAAGACAATGACCAGACCTGCCATTCCCCAAAGCCATTTTTGTTGTTCCGCACGCAGTGTTTTTATACCCTGCACTAAGGTAATAACTGTGAGGCACATAAGCGGAATCATTCCAATCAGATGATAACGAAATTCATAGGTGGCGGAACCAGCACGGACATTGGCAACGTTTAATATGAAGTAATTCCACACAAAAATACCAAGCAACAATATTTCTCTCAGCTGCGCTTTGCCTTTGAGTGCTTTGGTAATATTCCATATTGCGCATACCAGCATCAAAAGCACCAAGCTTATTTTAGCAACGCTTAACACCCCTTTCAGTGTAAAAATCTGCAACTCAAAGGAAGTGGTAGCTCCGCCAAACAATTCAAACATTCCGAAGAAACAGGACGAAATATTTGCAAGCATTTGGTAAACACTGCAAAATACCATGCTATTGCCTCTGGTTCCGCCCATAATACTGACATTAATATGATTCCCCACAACCAGGCACAATCCCGATATCAACAATAAGACTATCAGACTCACCGGCACCTTTTCATATTTGAAAAACTTGTATACCCCATAAGCTATGCAAACAGGCACAATACCACAAGCCATAACATAGACACTGCTGGACATACAGGTTATAAAAAGCAAAAATACATACACCGCAATCGCACATACGGTTAATCTGTGCAGTTTTTGCCGATGCTTGTTTTGCGTCTCCACATCCAGTACGATTCCAACCAGCAGCAGGGGTACCATGACCTTTATAATGTATTGTGTACCTGCAAAGAACATCATATTGAAATAATCGAGCATACCCAAACGATAGGGGATGCATATGAAATTAGCGCACAAAAGGGGATATCGAAACTCTTTGTCTTTAAACAAGTAAAAAATGACAGCAAGCATCAAGACTGTGATCAGAATATTGGCTATTCCGTACGCCAGATATATATTATCGGTCAATCCATAAATGGGTATCGCAAGCAGACTTCCACAATCAATTTCCAGAGTAGTCGTATAGGACCAATCCGGAATCACAAGAGTCTTGCGTTCCCATATCTCCATAATATGGCGAAACATTTTTGCATTGTCGCAATCCAGATTGTTATCTATAAGGGTCAGATTACAAACACAGATTAGCAAAAACTGTATCAGCAACAGTGCTCCAAGGCCAAACTCTACATACTTATCTTTGTACTTTTTTATCAAGTTCATCTTATGCCCCCGGCTCATTTTACTTCCATTCACCATTCTATCATAGACAGTCTTTTGTTGCAATCAGATGGATTTCATCTTTTCCTCTATGAAATCGCTATTTAGATTAGTCTCTTCCAATCTCACCGTTTCACCTTCATAATACACATCATCTCCTATACTCCTCATCCAACTCATCCACTAAATATTCCCGGCTCATGCAATGCATATCCGAAACCCCTTCCCGAATCAATCGATATACCTCTGAACGATAAAAGACATCCATCGGCCGATCCAGTGAAATGTTTTCTTTTCGAGCAAAGCAGGAAATCACATCTGCATATTTTTTTGTAATAAAATTGGATTTGCCTTCATACAATTTGGCTCCTCTCAAAGTGAAATCTTCCAATGCTTTTTGAAAGCGGAAACAAATCTGTAAATTCAGTTTTTCATAACGTAAACGACGAATTGCTTCCGTTTTATCTATCAAGCCATCAAAAAACAACTCAACTGTATTAAATACCTTATCATTCGCTACGCCACCTATGACAACATCATAATCTGTATCATCATTTCCTTTACGACAACACAAAATAAAATCCTACACCAAAATCAACATTCTGCCTTGAGTGTGCCAAATCCGGCTTTGTGATTTCTATATAAGAACCATGATAAAGTATCAAACGGACACACCTCTTTCTCTCATTAAGTCCAAAATATCTTCTACAATATATTCCTTGCTCTGGGTATGCAGGCTTTCATATTCCGGCACAATATAGTCGTGCAAAATATTGCTCTTATCTACAAACGCACTATATACTCTTTCTGCCTCGACTCCCAATCTTGCTGCAACGTTCTCAATACAAAAAATCGCAAACTCTAGTTTTTCAGGGGTACTAATGTTTTCTGTTGCATTCATAAATCTGTTTCCTCTCATTCGCTTTACTAATACCATACCCGAAAAAGCACCTTATATCAACTGAATGTCAAAAGCATTCCTAGCTTTCAAAAAAATTCCCAGAATGCATAACCTCATTGGATAAACCTAGCATATACATAACCATGCTAATCTATTTGACTGGGCTGTGAAGTCTGCGGTTCTACATTTTCTGTACGGAACATATCACTCAACCTCCTCTGTATTCTTAACCTTACAGATTATTTTTCGCAGAGCCGGTCCACAATTCTCATGTGGTATCAGCTTAAAACCTTGCTTAACATAAAAATCCTCTTTTCCCTTTTCCGAAATAAGCTGTATGCTGACCCTTCCACCTGCCGGAACTCCCTGCTCAATGTGCTCTATTAGTTTCTTTATAATTAAGGTTCCCAAACCCTTTCCCTGATAGTCCGGATGAACTACCACATCAACAATCGTAAAATACAAACCATCTCCAATGATTCGTCCCATAGCAATACTTTCACCATTCTCCCGAAGCACTACAGAATAGTAACTATGATTTATTGCTTTTTCGACTTGTTCTCTGCAAAAGTTCTTCCATCCCACTGCTTTCCGCAAAGCAATGTAAGTTTCATAATCAAGGTCATTTTCAATTATTGTTATTTCATCAGCCATTCGTTCTCCAAATACCTCCCGAATTTTCCTTGTAAAAAAAAACGATATTCCGGATGTTCCACCGCACTTTCGTACTCACTTTGGACAATCTTTCGAAGCCAGTCTTCCCGTTTACCAATGAGTTCCTCATACCGAACAATACCAATCTTTCCCTCTTTTTCGGCCTGCAAGATTGCCTCATATGCGTTTGATATGTACTCCACAGTTTCTACCAGCACAGGCTTTTTCGAAACAACACAATCCGGTATTTCCGGCTTTGCAATCAAATTCTTATTGTCTTTTACAGAATATATATAACCCTCTACTCCGGCGTAAGTTTCAAAAAGGGCATTCGGATAATACTCTTCCATAACCAGTTTTCCGCTTTGATCAAATCCATAGGGGCCCCATTTCGACCAGTTTCCGTTACAGGAAAATCCTGTCTCTTTACAATATTTCTCCACAGCATTACTTAAGTACACAAGAACATTTTCTCTCTTGGCAAAAAAATAGACCAGTGGTACATCATGCCCGGATATTCTCGGTTCCAATATTTCTATATTTGCTATCGGCGATGCATGATAAAACATTTTCTTTATGTAACTCCCTCTCCATTCAATCCATTTTTTGCATGAGCCTAAAGTGCTTCTTGATTCATTAACAAAGACGCAATATCAGAACTCAATCGTTTCCGGCATTAGTGCAATTCCCCCATCTCTGCAAACATCCCCTATCTATTCCGTTTTTCTTCCTCATATTCCGCAATTGTCGCCTCCAAAACATCGCATGCAACTTCTATCGTCATCTGACATCTGTATTCCGGCCTGTAGGACTGAGGTTTGATATCTTTACATAATGTTGAGCCATATTTCTCATTGAATTTGCGCATCAGCTTTCCTACGACCGGTCGGATGTCCCCGCTTTCATGGGCCTTTGCTTCTACATATTTCATGGACAACACTGCTGCCGCAGCAAGCACTGCTCCACAGGTATTTCCACACTGAATACCGGCACCATACGCACCCACGAGAATCATATCTCTATCATGGAGATGCAATCCATAATATTCATTTGCCGCCCTGAGCAGGGTTTCTGCGCAATTATAATTTTGATCGAAATAATATTTTGAATAACAATCCTTTAACATTCTTTTGTCTTTCCTTTCCTTTTGAAATGTATCATGAATATACCAAACGATGTACACAACAGTCCCAGCAAATTACTCATTCCAAATGTCTCATCAAGCATGAGGCAGCTCATCATGGTACCGAATACAGGAATCAGCGCATTGAATATAGCGATTTCACTGATAGGATTATAACATATCAGCTGGTTGTATAAAATGAAACCTACCATAGAAATCGTAATCAGCCCCAACAATAGCAATACACCGGTAAGGGTAACCCGGGTAAACCTTCCCCCGGTAATCAGTCCCACTACAACCAGCATGATTCCCCCAAGGCTTAAGCTATACCCTGTGGCGGAAATCGCAGGTACCTTTTTCGTAACAATCCGAGTCAAAATACCGCCGATTGCTGAGCAGATACAGTTTAAGACAATCATTCCTTCCCCTTGAAACGAAAAGCCTCTCATGCTGGTTCCATAATTGACGATGATAATTCCCAGGAAGCCTAAGATACATCCAATGACCTTGTTTACTGTGATTTTCTCTTTAAAAATGATTGTTGCCAAAATGATCAGCAAATACGGTGATAAGGAATTAATGATGGAAGCCTTGCCACCTTCACAATAGGCTAGTCCGGAGTAGAAAAAATAATAGTGTAGTGCCGTATTTGTAAGCCCAAACAGAAGGAGCAAAGCGATACTCGACTTTTCTTTTACAAGAAGCGATTGCCCTTTTATTCTGGCAATTCCTAACGTAAGGATTCCCGCTGTCGTAAATCGCACCCCTGCAAACAGCATCTTCCCACCTGCGTCATCGTTTGCAATGTTCCACTCCTGCATTCCAAGCTTAATGAACGGGTAGGCGCAGCCCCAGGCAAACATCGCAATGAGGGCAAATAATACTACAAATTGTTTTTTCTGAAATATATTCCTTTTTTCCATGTTGTGTCCTATTATTAAATTGAATACGTTTTTTGCATGACTTATTGTATCATAGCTCATCCTAAATCCAAAGACATTTCTATTGAAAGCATTGAATCATCTCGATATTTCATGTCCTTCATTATACCAAAAACACTCCCGGATTTCCATCTGAGAGTGTTTGAATATTACCCTATGTTATTTCAGCAAATTACCCATCATTCCTGTCTTAAACCGGATATTGCAATAGCCTCTTCCTCAGACATTCCTCTGGCTAGACAGTTATGATATACCTGTAATGCCTGCTCTTGTCTGCCCTCTTGACGTCCCTGTTCTTTGACATACTCATCCTGGGCATGCCTGTCTCTCCAGTCCTTCTGCCTCTGTTCAAATTCCCATTTGATTCTTTTCCTCAGGCTCATCTGCTTCACCACTTTTACTGCTTCCTCTATTCCCAAATTCTGTCTCTTTATCATAGCCAAATCCTCATCCTCTCTTGCGTTAAACAATCTAATCCAATCGTTTACCGGATTTTCTTCCTGAAACTGCTTTTGCAGCTCTATGATGTGTACTTCAAAAAGGTCCGTCAACTCGCGACCCGACTGATTTTTCAACGTATAGACGCTATGATTTTCCTCTCCATCCAAAAGATTAAAATTTAGGATACTAATAGATACACACTTTTTCAATCGTTCATAATGTTGCCCTACGAACAACTCATCCTTATACATTCTTGCAAGGTAAAACAGACTCCTTTTATTCCAAAAGCTCTGGGGTCTCACCTGTACCTCAACATCAATCTTCGTGTCATCATTCAGCTCCAATGCCACATCCAGAATCCCAAGCTTTTGCCTTTTATAGCGCTTTCTCAGAAAAGGATTCATGATTCTGACGGACTTAATCTCCTCCATGGGGATATCCAGTACATCACTGACAAACTGTTTACGGATTGCTTCATGGCGAAACAGCTCCTTCTCCATAAAGTCTTCAATTGCGGGTATTACCTTCATTTTTCCTCCTTTGCATTACTGCAGGAGAAAATAAGATGCTGGTTTATTATACTCCAAATCCTTTATTCTCCTGCTCATTTTTTTGATTTACGAAGCAGGAATTTTCAAGAATTGTAGACATCAGCATCTGCTGACAAAGATGATTGGTAGCTATTCAGATTTATATGGCGAAGTAACCACATGAGCAAAAGGAAAGCCTTGAAAAGGCGATTTTGCGAATGGGGTTCTGAATAGTTACGATAATTGATGAATAGAAAATCTGCTTTGATACTTATATTGTACATGAATAGGTACTATTTGTCTATGCTTCTATGTACTGTTTGCCCGTTCTTCGTAAAAAGGTCTCCAAAACAGGAGTACTCCCAAGCTTCCACCTGGGAGTACTCCTGTTATCTCTGTGCGATTACTATTTCATTTTTCTTACCGGTCTGAGTACCTGATATCCCAGTTTTTCGGGATAATGTCTCTGATAGATCTGGCATTCCTCTTCGTTCCATTCATATCCCTTCTC
>CALYSH010000003.1 GCA_945485625.1 uncultured Lachnospiraceae bacterium
CCTATCATCCATCAGCCCAAAATGGTCCCAATACATTCTTGTTCCTGTAATAGGGTGTCGTACCGTAAAATCGGGATAGATACACATTCCATTATTTAGAATCAGCTTATCCTCATACCGAAACGGAATTCCATATTTATAGAGCATCATATCAATTATTACCTCTGATTTTGAGCGAAGATATTTTCCCTGACTCCCCTTATGAATTAAGTTTTCCGGATACCCGGCTCCGCCTTCATACTTTTCTCCACAAGCCCACGCTGGTCACCTTTCTCGCTTCTCTCGGCTCCTATCCTGGGCCTATGATAGTTTTTCTTCCCCTCAATCCCACGGGAGTTTCATCATGTCTCCATTTTGCTGCCTCCCATGGGCCTGTGGCGCGTTCTTTTCTCCACAAGCCCACGCTGAACGCCTTTCTCGCTTTTTTCGCCCCTGCTTCTGGGCCTAGAGCTGGTTTTCTTCCTCACAAGCCCACGAAGCCCTTATCCCCCCCTGCACTCCACCGGATGGCGAAAGGCTAAAGATAATGGCTCCCAGTTCATCCGTTCGCAGCACCTTTGCTCCTGCCTCATCCAGTCTCTCCATCGTCTCCTCGTGGGGATGTCCGTAGGAATTCTTCCGTCCACAGGAAATCACCGCAATCCTCGGCCGCACCAGCCCAAGGAACTCTGCGGAGGTCGCATTTTTACTTCCGTGGTGGGAAACCTTCAGAAGCTCCACGCCGGTTAGTCCATGCCTTTCCATGTAGTTCATAACAGCCGCTTCCCCCTCCCGGCTGACATCACCCACCAGTAAAATATTCATTCCCTCCTGCGATTTTCCGCTTTCCAGACGCACATTCAGGCATAGTGAGGCCGTATTTCCTTCCCAGTCTGCCCCTTTCGGCGGCCCCACCACTTCAACGGAAACTCCCTCCCCGGACAATTCCATCCCTGCGCTGACGAAGCTCACACCGGGTCTCCTCTCGTCACTCATTTCCGAAAGCAATGCAAAGATGGAATGATATTCCTCCATGGCGTTCTCGATATCCGGCAGGTAAATGCAATCAATAATCACATGTTCTTCCTCCGCCAGCTGTATCAGCTCCAGCACTCCGCTGATATGATCCCGGTCGCCATGGGATACAAACACTCCGGACAGGTGACAGATTCCCCGGTATTTCAGATAAGGAATCAGTATGTTTTCTCCCACATTCTTCTTGTTCATACTGCCGCAGTCATAAACCACCCCCGTGTCTGCCGAGGTCTGTATCACCGTACAGTCCCCCTGTCCCACATCCAGGAAGGCAACCGAAGAATTCGTTGAAAAAAAGGATAGAGCCCACACTCCAAGAAAAAATAAAAGAAGTGTCAGCCCACCGGCCCCAGCCATCCATTTCCTGTCCAATCGTTTCTTCCGTTTTCGAAGCCGCCCTATTCCATACCACAAAAGCCAGATACCCCCAATCAGGCAATAATACCCCAGAATCGCTTTGGCAGATGGCCGTCCTGTGCGAAAGGGCTGTAAGGACAACCTGTCCACCCACTGACAAAGGGTCTCCACATACCAGAGAATCCCTCCTGCCGGTGTCCCAAGAAACCCCGCCCCCGGTATACAGGCAAGCATCGCACTCACAACCAGTCCGCCCATAAGCGGCAAAACCATCGGGTTCACCAACAGGGACCAATAGGGAACCTCGTAATAGAACCATAGCTGCACCGGCAGCGTGACAATCTGAATGGACATCCCGGCCAGAAGTGAATTCCAAAGTCCACCCAGGATTCCTCCCTTCCTGCTGCCGAAAAGAGGAAAAATCACCCCTATCCCCGTCACCGAAAGGAAGGAAAGCAGGAAGCCGGAATTGGAAAGACAAAATGGATTTTTTAGCACCAGACAGGCAGCCATCACCCCCAGGGCAGTCAGCATATCATAGGTCCGGAACAGACTTCTCCCCAGCATATGCAGCAGAAACATGCCGATTGCTCTCGTGGCAGACACACTCATTCCGGTCATCAGTCCGTAAAATATCAGGATTGCTCCGGAGCAGACAGCCCCGGCCCATATGGGCACACCCATCCGCCGCAGCAGACTGTAAAGCCCCATTCCAATCAAAGTGATGTGCATACCGGAGATGCTGAGTATATGAATCAAACCGTTTCGTTGAAACAAATCCTTGATTTCCCGGTCCGTTTCTCCCTTCTCTCCCAAAAGCATTGCACAAAGCACCCCGGCCTGTTGCTTCGGGAAAACGTGGTACAGGCGCTCCCGTAATCGACATCGCCTTTGATACAACCATTCCCTTACCTGCGAAAACTGCCCGCCTCCCTGTAGAAAGCGCACATCCACAAGCTTCCCACATACACCGATACTGTCATAGTAATTCAGTTGGTCGAACTCTCCGGGATTGGTTGCATGCGAAAAAGACCGGAAGGTTCCTTCCAGCCAAACGGTCCGCCCGTACCGAATCTGATCCTCATCCCCCGGGGGATATTCAATTATCATTTCGTTGGATAAATGAAGAACGTCTTGATGTTTCGATAAATTGTTTTGAATAGAAATAGAATGTACAAAGAAATATTTGTCTGTTTTTTCTGATACGGTCCCCGTCAACACGCAGGGGATTCCCGGGTCATACAAATCCTCCGTCATCTCCTCTCCCGCAAGGAAACCGGCTACCAATTTACCGGTCTCCTCCCCGGGAGACTTTCCGTAGTTCAAACCCGCACAAACACAGACCAGAAAAATACAGACTGCAAGAAGCGGTCTTTTCATAATTTCCTTTCCACCCGTCTACAGCGTGGTTACAATATCCAGATTTCGTTCGTATACGGAATTGTGCAGACTCTCCGGAATTTCACCGTTTACCAGAATCTGTACCTTATTGATGCTATTTAATTCCCCCAATGCACTCCCAATGGAATAAACAGCCAGCTCCAGCGAAGAATTACCTGGTACTGTCAGGAAACTGTCATCCAGATTCACATAGCAAATGCCATCCTTGGTCATAATATTCAATATTTTTGTGGTGGGATTCACTGTGGCATACAATCCGCTGACCTGTCCGCTGGGACCGGCGATGGTCTCTTCTACCACAAAACGCTCCAGTGGCGTATTTGTGGAATAATGCTTCTCCCGGTATGCACCAATCAATCCATCTCCGGATTCATTTGCAAAAAACAATTTAATCCGAACCGGCTCATAGGTATTGATTTCATTTCCATCGTTTTGAATGAACTGCTCGCCGTTCATCCATCCCACAAGCTCACCCAGCCCATCAAACAGCTGATTGGAATTCACTGTAATCTCAATGTAATTGACTCCCTCCAGCTGAGTCAGTGTACGGACAATCGCCCCACGAACCAGCACCTCTGTTGTGAGGGGCAGGCTCTTATAATGTTCATCCACGTCGATGGTAAGCTTTCCCTCCGAAAAATTTGTTTCCAAAACTTCAAATCCCATGGCTAAGGGAGCCTTTAGAGAATGCTTCTCCGGCAATTGTTTTAAGCGCTCCAGCAATTCCTCAATTCGCTCCTCAAGCCCAGTGGAAGACAGATTATAATCCTCCATCACAACGCGGGTCTCTTCACTATTCAAATAATAAATCTGCACTGTATTCTCTCCACGCACAGGCGTCCTTCCGCATCCGGTCATTGCCAGCACAAGAGTCAGCGCCAGAATCCAGCAAAATATTTTTTTCATCATCTCAATCTTCTTATTTCGCAGTCTGTTTCCTATTTACAACCGCTCAGTGAGCCGGATGTCTCCAGTCTGCAACACTCCTTTACAAAGGGATCTTCACCAGAAAAACAGTTCCCTCTCCAGGATTACTGCTTACCGTAATGGAACCCTTATGAGCCAGAACTGCACTTTTTGTAATCGCCAGGCCTAAGCCGGTACCGCCGATTTCCCTGGAATGTGATTTATCCACCCGATAGAATCGTTCAAAAATATGCGGCAAATCCTCCTCGGGAATGCCCAGACCACAGTCACTGATTTCGTAAGTAAAAAACTGATGATCTGCATCCAGCACTACCTTCACCCAGCCATGTTCCTTGTTGTATTTTATGGCATTCTCTACCAGATTGGTAAGAATTTGAGTAAGCTTTACCTCATCCACCTTTGCCACCACCGGGCGATTGCTTTCGAACACGACCTCTACATCACGTTTTCGGGCAATGGGACGAAGCCGCTTTAATACAATCTCTGTCAGGTCATTGATATTTAAGGGCACCAGATTCAGGGTCTGCACACTGTTTTGCAGCTTCACCAGTGCCAGCAAATCCGTAATAATCTGATTCTCCCGATCAATCTCCGAAACCATATCCTCCAGGAACTCATGATATAACTCGGCCGGGCAATCCCCCTGCATCAGCAGAGAATCCGCCAGCACCTTCAGGGATGTCATGGGAGTCCTGAGCTCATGGGACACATTTGCAACAAACTCCTGTCTGGCCTGCTCCTGTACCTGCATACGCTTCAGCATGGCATTAAAGGCATTTACGATATGTACCGTCTCCACATAGTCCGTGACCAGCGTTCCCTCTTCCTGCGCCCCTTCCTTTACCTTCTTAATCTCCTCTGTTACCTTTTGGAAGGGCTTCGTCAGTGAATAGGAAAGAAGAAATGCCAGAAAGATAAAGGAAATAATCATAATGCTTTCCAGAATGAAGGCCTTACGATTCAGAATTTCCATGGTTTCCACAATATTATCCGCCGATACACTGGTAAGCAATACGCCCATTATTTGTCCTCCGGAATTGTTTTTATCCTCCGGGTCCGCATTACTGATAATGGGAGTTGTCATCTCAATAAAACCATGTTCCTTATCATAGTGAATGGTATTCTCCCCCTGAAGACACTTAATCACTTCCTCGGAAATCATGGTTTTTCCCTGACTGATTCCATACATATCCTTTACGATTTTGCAGTTTCCGTTTATTATCATAACCCGACCCTCGTACAGGCTGGAAAGCATTTCCAGCTCTGCCTCGATTACCTTGGCAGAAGCAAGGAAGGAGGGTTCCTGAGATCTGTAATTCAACAGATAATTGTTGCTGCTCAAGTGACTGGCAATGATTTTCAGCTGATTCTGCACACTGGCCGCACGTACCTCAACCGCACGTTTTTCATAGTTATTCAAAATACCGTAGCGCATCACCACACTGGGAATCACGCTGACCACCACGATAATTAAGAACACTCTGGCACGAAGGCTTCGCAATATTCCGTTTTCCCTTATACTGTTTCGAAGCTCCTCCCACCATTTTTTCATAATATATCACATTCTGTCCGTTCTCAGACTCCACTCCTTATTGATTAAAATAATAACCTACGCCCCATTTTGTATGCACATACCTGGGTTCGCTGGGCTTTTCCTCAATCTTTTCCCTCAATCTTCTGATATGTACGTCCACCGTTCGTACATCACCGGGATAATCGGATCCCCAGATTATATTAAGCAGGCTTTCCCGACTGTAGACTTTATTGGGATTTGTTACCAGAAGCTCCAGAACCTCATATTCCTTTGCAGTCAGGCTGATTTCTTTTCCGCAGATATACGCCCGTTTTCCTTCCTGGTCCAGACTGACATCCCCTCTTTGAAGCCGGTTATCCTGCTTCTGCTCTGATGTTTTCTTCGTTTCCACCCGTCGCATAATTGCTTTGATGCGTGCTTTTACCTCCAGAATATTAAAAGGCTTCGTAATGTAATCGTCTGCACCATACTCCAGCCCCATAATCTTATCCATATCTTCGCTGCGGGCCGTCAGCATAATCACCGGCACATCCGAAAACTCACGAATCTGCTGGCAGACCTCCAGGCCACTGAGCTTTGGAAGCATCAGATCCAATAAAACCATGTCATATTCACCCTTGCCCACATACTCCAGGGCTTCTTCCCCGTCATATGCGCAATCCACTTCCATGCCTTCCTGCTCCAGGCTGAATTTAATACCCTTGACAATCAGTTTTTCATCATCTACAACCAGTACTCTCTTTCCCATGCTTTTCCTCTTCTATTCTACTGTAATACAGTCATTGATTCTGTCAAATAGACTCTGCTTAATTCCGGGGACCTTCATAATGTCCTCCGTTTTTTCGAACCTGCCGTTCTTCCTCCGGTACGCAATGATATCCTTTGCCCTGGACTCCCCGATACCCGGCAGAGAACACAATCCGGCAACATCCGCGGTATTGATGTTAACCATTCCGGATTGAATTGTACCATCCGCACGATTCAGAAGTGTAGCCTCCTCTTTCGTAGGAAAGTAAACCTGCTCGCCATCCGAAACCGGAAGTGCCAGATTCATATAATCCGTGTCTCCCTCTTCCGTCAATCCACCGGCAGCCAGAAGAGCGTCATTCACTCTGCTGCCCTGAGGTAAATAATATACCCCCGCCTGATGTACCGCACCACAGACATGGACACACACAAGCTCCGGGGCCTCCTCCGGAGACAGTTCCTCCTCGGGCGCAACCAAACAGGGCACCTCCGAAGGTGAAAGTCCCCCTGCCAAATTCTGTTCCGACCCCATTGTTTCCCCGGTGACAATCAAAGAATAATCCTTCGTTGTACAACCCGCCTGAAGCAATATCAGACACGTCAGACCGAACAGACCTATTTTCTTTTTTAACATATAATCCCTCTTTTCCGGCCACAGCCCAAAATGCAGGATTACTGTTTCATGTCATGTTACCTTGCTGATATATTCATTCTAAAGGATTTTATCGGGCAATACAAGCACCTATTCCTTAAATATTTCTTAGGATTTATTTCCACTTAAACAAAATGATTCCTGCAACTGCAAGAAGCATCCCTACCGCCTTCCGCAGAGAAAGAGGCTGCTTCTCCACTCCAAAGAGCCCCAGTAATTCGATCAGATAGGCTACTCCAAGCTGCGCAATCACAATAATCATCACTGCCTTCGCCGGTCCCAGAAGATTCATGCTTTTGATTACCGTATAGGTGATAAATGCACCCATGGCTCCACCCAGGAGCATATATCTGGGCTGCACACTGAATACCTTCAGAAGCGGATTTCTCTCTGCAATCATCCACGCACCCAGGCAGACGACTAACGCAGAGAACTGCACGAAGGCACTGGCTGTCCAAATCCCTGTTTCCTTTGTAACCTGTGTATTAAACACACCCTGTACGCTCATCAGGGCACCCGAAATCAAAGCAATCAAAAAACCAATCATAGAATTCGCTCCTTTTCTTTTCATATAGCTTATCCTATAATCGGTTTTTTATGCTTCTTACTTATTCATTATCTGAGTTGATATCTGGTTCTCCAGCCCTTCCAGCAATGGTGTGATATCTTCTCCATTCCACACCTTCGCAAAAAGATTCTCCAACTGGAGCCACAAATTGCCGATTTCCATTACCTTGGACAGGGAGATGCTTTGCTCATATTCCTTCATGAAAACCTGCAACAGTTCATCTGAAAGATTCATTCTTTTGTTTGCCGACACTCTTCCGGTACGTGCATACAAATCCTCTGCAAAATCATTGGTCAAATATGCCGCAAAACGATTTGCCAGGTCCTTATGCTCCGAATAACCATTGATTACCACTGCATTCGTTACAGAAAGGCTGCGGCTTTCCAACTCAGTGCTTACCTTCGGGAGATTTGCAACACCATATTCAAAATTCAGTGTTCCCTCTTCCTTTGCCTGCCTCAGTCGTTCCAGAATACCGGTGGATGCAATGGTAAACATTACCTTACCCTCAATGAAATCGTTTACCACAGAATCCGGAGTTACCGTATCGGATTCGATGGAAAAGAACTGATTCAGATGCTGATAAACCTTTAAACAATCCTCAATCTTTTCATTATTCACATTAATGTCCGATCTATCATCTCCGCATTCCCCACCTACTGTCAGGTAGTTTCCGACAAACCAATAATTGTAGAAAATATCGGACACAGCCCACTTCAGCACGCCTTCCACGCCCTGGGGTGCCTCAAAGCTGTTTGCAATGTATAAAACACCATCCACACTCAGAGGAAGGCCCTCCGGAGAGATCATTTCCTCATAAGGAATCGTTATCTCTAAATTTTCAAGATTCTCCGGATTTTCCGTTGTATCCTCCGGAAGCACCTCCTCCGGTTCTTCCGGTTGTCTGTTTTCCTGCTGTGTCTTCCAGAGCTCCAGATAATCCTTGTTATACAACAGGGCACTGGTTTCATAATAAAAAGGATATGCTACCAGACGATCATGATAGGTAACTGCGGAAAGAGCCGTCGCAGGAAAAAACGCCTCGTTTAAGATTCCTTCGCTATCCTGAACCTGAGATGCCAGGCCTGCCAGATATGCCTGCTCCAACGAATCATTATCAATGATATACATATCAGGCAATTGTTTTTCCCTGACATCCAGACTGGCTGTATTGATTTCATCCAACAGCTTATTTGTCTCCTTGAAAATCGGAATGATTCGTACATTTTCCTCTTTTCCGAAAGTAACCGCTGCATTATTGATATAGTTCATCATCGCCTCATCGGTATACCAAAAATAAATGGTTTCCTTCTGGACGTCTTCCTCTTCTGTTTCCACCTCTGCGCTGCTTGCCGACAATTCCATCTTTCCCGCATGCACTGTCACAAACAGCATGGCAACTACCAACACCACTGCAACAATTCTTCTTTTTAAATCCATCATAATTCCTCAATACACTCTTCTAAAATACTTACCATGTCATCAATATTTTCCCGGGTGACAATCAGCGGAGGGACAAAACGGATGATATCCGCTCCGGCGTTGATTAACAACAAGCCTTTTTCCAAAGCCGCATTGATAATCGGTCCCACCGGACGGTCAAATCGAAGTCCCTGCATAAAGCCGATTCCCCTGTGCTCCAGGATACAGGGATATTTGTCCATCAGGCCTTTCAGCTTCTGTTCCAGATAAGGCGCAGTCTCCCGGACATGCTCCACAATATGATCCCTCTCATAAATCTCCAACACCTTGTCTGCTGCTGCCGTTGCCAACGGATTTCCACCATAGGTGGTGCCATGATCTCCGCTGGTCAGGGAATTTGCAGCCACGCGCTCGGTCATCAGAAACGCCCCCACAGGCACACCACAGCCAAGCGCCTTGGCAGAAGTCATGATATCCGGTTTGATACCGAAACGCTGCCATGCATACATATATCCGGTACGTCCCATACCGCACTGCACTTCATCAAATATCAAAAGAATATCCTTTTCATCGCAAAGCTTACGAAGCGCAGTCAGGAATTCCTCAGTGGCAGGCTGCAAACCGCCTTCGCCCTGAACCGGCTCCAGAATAATAGCACAGGTTCTGTCATTGACATACTTCAGAACACTGTCAAAATCATTTAACTCAGCAAAATGAACGGTTCCGATCAAAGGCTCAAAGGCCTCTCTGTATTTGGGATTTCCGGTCACTGCCAAAGCACCCATGGTTCTGCCGTGGAAGGAATGGTTCATGGCAATGATTTCATGATCGGTTCTTCCGTCCTTGTTGTAAGCATATTTCCGAGCCGCCTTGATTGCACCCTCCATGGATTCCGCACCGGAATTGGTGAAGAAAACACGGTCCATACCGGAAGCCTTCTTCAGCTTTTTGGCCGCCTCAATGGCCGGTACATTGTAATAATAATTGGAGGTATGAATCAGCTTGTCAATCTGATCCTTCAGAGCATCATTGTACTCTTTATTGTTATAGCCCAGTGCAAATACAGCAATGCCACCTACAAAATCCAGATACTTCTTTCCGTCCATGTCATAAAGGTATACCCCATCTCCATGGTCCAGAACAATCTGGTAACGATTATAGGTGTGAAGCAGCGCAGCCTCCGCCTGGTCAATATATTCTTTCATGTTCATCGCTTAATTCTCCATCTCGTGAATCTCTTCATCCCCTACAATTGCAGTACCGATACCCTTTCTGGTAAAGATTTCCAAAAGCAGGCAGTGCGCCATACGTCCGTCCAGAATATGCACTCTGTTTACACCGTTTCTGATTGCAGAGGTACAGTTGTTCAGCTTCGGAAGCATTCCGCCACCGATAATGCCGCTTCCGATTAATTTCTCCGCCTCGGTCGCCGTAATCCGGTTGATGAAGGTGGTCTTGTCATTGATATCCTTGTATAGTCCTTCAATATCAGTTAAGAACACAAGCTTGTCCGCACCAACAGCCTTTGCAATGGCACAGGCAGCATCGTCTGCATTGATGTTATAGGTCTGGAACTGATCGTCCAGCCCAACCGGTGCTACGATGGGAAGGAAATCCTTCTCCAGCAGATCATACAGAATCTTGGGATTTACCTGATTGATTTCTCCCACAAACCCGATATCCTGTCCGTCAGAATATTTCTTCTCTACGTGAAGCAGTCCGCCATCCTTGCCACTGATACCCACTGCGTTTACACCCAGCTCCTCCACCATTCTGACCAGCTGCTTATTTACCTTACCCAGTACCATCTCAGCGATTTCCATGGTCTCTTCATCTGTGACACGAAGACCGTTTACAAACCTTGCTTCCTTGCCCGTCTTCGCCACCCAGCGGCTGATTTCCTTACCGCCTCCATGTACGATAATGGGTTTAAAGCCGACCAGCTTCAAAAGGGTTACATCCTTAATAACGTTTTTCTGAAGCTCCTCGTTGCTCATGGCGCTTCCGCCGTATTTCACCACAATAATCTTACGGTTAAACTTCTGAATATAAGGGAGTGCTTCAATGAGCACTTCTGCTTTTTTTAATACTTCCTGCATATCGTTTTCCATGCTTCTCTCTCCTTAACTTCTGTAGTCCGCATTTATCTTAACATAATCATAGGTCAAATCACAACCCCAGGCGGTAGCTTCTTCGCTTCCCTCATGCATATCCACAAACACGGTTACCTCACGGGCTTCCATAATCTTCTTTGCCAGCTCCTCATCAAAATTCAAAGGAGTTCCCTTATCAAAGACCTGCAGTCTGCCCGCCGTACTTTCAAAGAACAGCTCCACGTCCTCCTGGTCAAACTGTGCACCGGAGTAACCCATGGCGCAAAGGAAACGACCGAAGTTCGCATCGCAGCCGTAAATTGCAGCCTTGGAAAGGTTGGAGCCTACAATGGCGCGGGAGAGAATTCTTGCATCCTCCTTACTCTTGGCATTCACTACCTTTGCCTCAAAAAGCTTGCTTGCGCCTTCTCCATCCCCTGCCATTTTTCTTGCAAGATATCTGCAGACATAGAACAAGGCTTCACAGAAGGTATCATAAGCCTCGCCCTTTTCGGTAATCTTTTCATTCCCTGCCAGTCCGTTTGCCATGAGAAGCAAGGTATCATTCGTAGAAGTATCACCATCTACGGTAATCATATTGAAGGTGTCCTTCACTACAGTGCTTAAGGCTTCCTGCATCAGAGCCTTGTCAATTGCCAGATCAGTGGTCAAAAAGCCTAACATGGTACACATATTGGGGTGAATCATTCCGGAGCCCTTGCTCATTCCTCCCAGGGTAACGGTTTTGCCCTGAAGTTCAAAGGTCACTGCAATTTCCTTGTTGATGGTATCCGTGGTCATGATTGCCTTGGAGGCCAACGTACCTGCCTCCGCACTGTGAGCCAGAGTCCTGCTCATGGCAGACACACCTGCAACCAGCTTCTCTACGGGAAGCTGCATACCGATGACGCCGGTGGACGCTACCGCCACACTGTTATAGGGAACACCCAGTTCCTTTTCCACTGCCCTGGCAGTGGCCTCACAGGCATCAAAGCCTTCCTTTCCGGTGCATGCATTGGCAATACCGGAATTCACAACCACTGCCTGCATCTTTGCGCCGGAAGAAACGATTTTCTGATCCCACTGTACACAGGCAGCCTTTACCACATTGCTGGTAAAGGTACCTGCACATTCACAGGGAATCTGGGAATAAACCATTGCCATATCTGTTCTGTTCTTATACTTAATATTTGCTTCACAGCATGCTGCCTGAAAGCCCTGTGCTGCGGTTACACCACCTGTAATCTCTTTCATTCTCTTTTCCTCCGTCACTTATCTGTTAAATGCCGTAATATTCGCCTCGTTCAAGGTGAAATCATAATAATTCAAATCTTCTCTCCTGGTCCATCCGATACAATTCCAAAA
This sequence comes from uncultured Lachnospiraceae bacterium, assembly GCA_945485625.1. Classification (GTDB taxonomy): domain Bacteria; phylum Bacillota; class Clostridia; order Lachnospirales; family Lachnospiraceae; genus Acetatifactor. The sequence goes on from CALYSH010000003.1 coordinate 12,081, forward strand.
GGCATTTCCGATATCGTTTACCGTAAACGCGATGAGACTAACCTTGTTGATCTCCTCTTTTTTCAATGCGTTCATACAATGCACCACCATGGCCTTGCCAATACCAAGTCTGCGGTAATCCTCCCGCACACATACATGATACAGGCAGCCCCTTCGGCCATCATGTCCGCAAAGAATTCCTCCCACGATTTCACCCTTTTCGGAAACCGCAACCACACTGGTGGTGGGATTTCTTTTTAAGAAACGCTCCACACCGGTTCGGGAATCATCAATGCTGCGGATACCGAAACCGTGAATGGTCATCCAGAGATCATGCAGACCCTGATAGTCATCGATTGTCATTGTCTTTATTGTAAACGTCTTTTCACCCATACCTCTTCTCCTTGCTTTAAATCTCCCTACGGGAAGCAGGGTACCAGTTCCAATCCCTCGCTTTCGGGAAGACCGAACATCAGGTTCATATTCTGTACAGCCTGACCTGCCGCACCCTTCACCAGATTGTCAATTGCTCCCATCATCACAATTCTTCCGGTTCTCTCATCAATCACAAAGTTAATGTCCACATAATTGCTTCCTTCCACCCACTTGGTTTCCGGACATACCCCTTTATCCAGTACGCGGACAAACTTTTCTTTTCCGTAATATTTATCATACACTGCCTTTACCTCATCATAGGTAGGAAGTGTGCCATCCGGCTTTCTCTTTAAGGAGGCATACTCTGTTGCCAGAATACCTCTGTTCATGGGAACCAGATGAGGAGTAAAGTTTATGGTTACCTTACAGTTCCCGGCATATCCCAGCTGCTCCTCAATCTCCGGAGTATGTCTGTGGGAAGCCACACCGTATGCTTTAATGTTTTCGTTTACCTCGCAGAACAGATTGGGAAGCTTTGCACCTCTGCCTGCTCCGGATGTACCGGACTTGGCATCCACAATCAAGGTATCCACATCAATCATGCCTTCCTTTACCATAGGATAGGCAGTCAGAATGGAACAGGTAGTATAACAGCCCGGATTAGCAATCAGTCTGGTCTTAGGAGTCACCTTATCACGATTTACTTCACAAAGACCATAAACAGCTTCCTCTATGAACTGAGGGGACTTATGCTCAATGCCGTACCATTTTTCATAGGTAGCAACATCTTTGATACGATAGTCCGCAGACAAATCGATTACCTTCACTCTGGAAAGAATCTCCTCTGTCAAAAGACCTGCCAGATAGCCCTGGGGCGTAGCAGTAAAAATCACATCCACCTGCTCTGCCAGCTCTTCCAGATTATCATCCAGACAGACATCATCTACAATCTGAAACATATTCTGATATACTTCATAATACTTCTTATCTATATAACTTCTGGAACCATACCATACAATGGATACATCCTTGTGATTCGTCAAAATACGAACCAGCTCTGCACCTGCATATCCGGTTGCACCGATAATTCCTACCTTAATCATATCATATACCACACCTTTCTGTTCTCTCTTTGTCCTATGATACCACTTTTTGCATAAATGTCCACTACTTTTTTCTGTTTTATACATATTCCGTTTATAATAATGCATATTTCTCATTTTTCATATGAATATTCAGTATTTTTATGCAATATTTCCTATTGCTTTTCAAAAAAATATGTTGTATAGTAAATTCAGATTTGATATGCATACATAAAACATATTGATTTCAAAATAAAACGGAGGAAAAATCCATGAAAGAAAAAGTAATCTTAGCTTATTCCGGTGGTTTGGATACAACCGCCATCATCCCCTGGTTAAAGGAGAACTTCGACTATGAAGTTATCTGCGTCTGCATCGACTGCGGTCAGGCAGAGGAATTGGACGGCTTGGAGGAGCGCGCAAAATTCTGTGGTGCTTCCAAGCTCTACATTGAAAACGTAATCGACGAGTTCTGTGACGAGTACATCGTACCCTGCGTACAGGCACATGCAGTTTATGAGAACAAATATCTCTTAGGCACCTCCATGGCAAGACCCCTGATTGCGAAGAAGCTGGTTGAAATTGCACGCAAGGAGGGCGCTACCGCAATCTGCCACGGTGCAACCGGTAAGGGAAATGACCAGATTCGTTTCGAGCTCGGCATTAAGGCTCTGGCTCCCGATCTGAAGATCATCGCAGCATGGAGAAACGAAAAGTGGACCATGGATTCCCGTGAATCCGAAATCGAGTACTGCAAGGCACATGGCATTGACCTGCCCTTCTCCGCAGACTCCTCCTACAGCCGTGACCGTAACATCTGGCACATCAGCCATGAAGGTCTGGAGCTTGAGGATCCCGCAAACGAGCCCAACTATGATCACCTGCTGGTACTTGGTACTACCCCTGAAAAGGCTCCCGATGAGGGCGAATATGTAACCATGACCTTCGAAAAGGGTGTTCCCACCTCTGTAAACGGCAAGAAAATGAAGGTTTCCGATATCATTCACACTCTGAATGCTCTAGGTGGAAAACACGGTATCGGTATCGTTGATATTGTTGAGAACCGTGTAGTCGGTATGAAGTCCCGTGGTGTATATGAGACCCCCGGCGGAACCATTCTGATGGAGGCTCATCAGCAGCTGGAGGAATTGATCCTGGACCGCGATACCTACGCGATGAAGAAGGAAATGGGCAGCCGCTTCGCAAGCCTTGTTTACGAAGGAAAATGGTTCACTCCTCTTCGTCAGGCTGAGCAGGCCTTCATCGAGGCTACCCAGCAGTATGTTACCGGTGAAGTGAAATTCAAGCTTTACAAGGGCAACATCATCAAGGCCGGCACCACCTCTCCTTACTCTCTCTACAATGAGAGCATCGCTTCCTTCACCACCGGTGACCTCTATGATCACCATGATGCAGAAGGCTTCATCAACCTCTTTGGTCTGTCCTTAAAGGTTCGTGCAATGAAGATGCAGGAGCAGGGCGAAAAGCTCATCTAATCTGAAATGTATGAAAAAGAATACAAGACCCGGCGGAAATCCTCCGGGTCTTTTCTTGTGCAGTTCTTCCGAATATGATATAATCATCTCGAAATATCCATTTTGTAATTGCAGAATTGGGCGAAACTCCCGGAGGCGGTAAATGAACATCGTTTTTTTGTTTTATCTGGTAGCAGTAAACATTGTAGCCTTTGCCCTGATGGGCATAGACAAGAAAAGAGCAATCAATCACGCCTGGCGCATTCCGGAAAAGACTCTGTTTCTCAGCGCCATTCTTGGCGGGAGTATAGGTGCCATAGCCGGCATGCAGGTTTTCCGGCACAAAACAAAACACTGGTATTTCCAATATGGAATGCCCGCCATTCTGCTGATCCAGGTGGTTCTGTGTGTGTTTCTGGTAAAGCTCCTTTTGCCCACCTGAACCCTTTTCATACAGCTTTGGTAACGAAAGAAAAAACGGAGGAATACCTATGTACATAGCAATTTGTGATGATAACATTGCAGACCGCAAACAAATGGAACGGCTTTTGAAGAGGGAAGCCGACAAATATATCAAAGCAGGAGACACTCTTTATACGGACTCCTTTGGCAATCAGGAAGCCCTGTTGTCCCACCCCATGCAATATGATGCCTTTTTTATTGATATGTGCCACACCGAGGGAGTAACAACCAACAGCATTGTAAGGGCATTGTTTCATAAGGGCGTAACCGCTCCCATTGTGCTGTGCTGCTCCGAAATCAACTATCGGGAGGAGGGCTATCCTGAGAATGTCTTCTTTCTGGACAAACCCATCCATCCCGAAGAATTGTCGGAAATCATTGCCCGGTCGAAGGTCCTTCAGTCAGAGGCCCCCGGCACGTTGGAATTGCGGGACGACAAAGGAACCTATTATGTCACAGAACCTGATATTCTCTATGCAACGCGTAAGGGAAGCCGCATGCTGGTACAGCTTCAGAGCGGACGCGTGGTCGAAACCACTTCCACTCTTTCCAATTTATTCTCCCAGTGGGAAAGCTTCAAGGTATTCGTCCCTTTGGGAAATCATGCCATCATCAACTGCCGCTATGTGAAAAATCTGGGATGGTTCCGAATTTATATGAAAAACGATCAGAGCTTCTTCCTCCCCAGAAGCATGCGCATCTATATACAAGAAATCTGTGCCCGGGTGGGTTATGATTTATAAGCTTACGGAAAGGAACTTTCATGCTTGCATTACAGATTCAATCCATGAAAACATTTATGAATAAGCTTCTGACCCAGGATGCCTTTGATATTTTCCTGTTGGAGGAGGCAACCATTTCCACCGCCATCACTTATTCTATCGATGGACATATCAACGCAGACTTTTTCCCTATGGCAGAACGGACTCCGGAGTTAATTCCCTACGAATTCCGTCCCTGGAGCGAAATCCGGGGCCTTTGTTACGAATTAATCAAGGGGAAATACACTCCTCTTTCCTTTAAATTCGTGTTTCAGTTAAAGCCGGAACATGTGCAATCCATTCTGGGCAAGGAACACCTCTCCCCGGAATCTACAAAGCTAAAATCCATGGTGCTTACCGTAAAATATGATGGTTCTAAGGCGCTGCTCACCTCGGGCACCTCCTACCAGACCTTCGTCATGGACAAAACCGCGGATGTTCTGTGGGACCGGAATCTGGCCTCGTATCTGACAAAAAAAGAAATCCCCTACGAGATACTGTAGGGGACTTTTTTATTTCTTCATTTTGGGTTGAAAAATCAGACTGGCCAGATATCCGAAGATTAACGCCGCACTGCAGCCCACCGCTCCGGCTTTAAAGCCTCCGCTGAACAGACCCAGAAAGCCCTGCTCCTTCAGAGCCTCTCTGACTCCCTTCATCAGCACATTACCAAATCCGATGAGTGGTACACTGACTCCGGCTCCCGCAAATTTCTGCATGGGTTCAAACCATCCAAAGGCACTTAAGAACACCCCGGTCACTACCAGCAGAACCATAATCCTTCCCGGCATCAATTTCGTCTTTTCCATCAAAATCTGCACCAGTGCGCAGATGAGCCCTCCAATCAAAAACGCTTTTACATAATCCATACACCATACGCCTCCTTAAGGATAGTATGGTTCAATTCCAACCGTTTATACATTTTTCTTCCTTTTTGTGAACCACTCCGGTGGAAGCTGTACCAGAATGACAGCCGAAAACACAATGACACAACCCACAATTTGTCTGACGGACAGGGTCTGGTCAGTGGTAAGCAGTCCACAACGATATGCCAGGTATCCCGCTATGGTGGCAATCACGGATTCCAGACTCATGATCAATGCCGCAATTGTAGGATTCAAATTCCTCTGTCCCACAATCTGCAGGGTATATGCCACACCACTGCTCATGACGCCTGCATACAGCAATGCTCCCAGCCCCTGTTTTATTCCAAACCAGGTAGGTGTCTCCAGCACAAAAGCACCGGTGGTACACAGGATGCCGCAAACGCCGAACTGCAGGCAGGAAATCATCACGCCGTCCGTCTTCGGCGAGAAATAGTCAATAATCAGAATGTGTGCCGTAAAGACAATGGCACAAAGCAACACATAGGTGTCCCCCCTGCTCAGTCGCAGGCTCTCCTGCAGGCACAACAGATACATTCCGAAAGCAGCCATGGCTGCTGCCACCCAGACTACCACGGATACCTTCTTCCGAAAGAAAATACCCGCGATGGGTACAAAAATAATATAAAGAGTGGTAATGAAGCCGGCTTTCCCAACGGTAGTATAAACCAGCCCCACCTGTTGTAAAGTGGTTGCCACTGTCAGCGCCAATCCGCAACAAAGGCCTGCCAGCAGAGTAATCTTCCAATCCACTTCTCCCCGAATCAGTTTTTTATGTCTGCCGGTCAGCAGAATATACAATAACAACACAAAAAAACCAATAAAGGATCTCACCCCGTTAAAGGTGAAGGGTCCCATATAATCCATACCCTTACTCTGGGACACAAAGGCCATACCCCAGATACAGGCAGCCAGGAACAAAAGCAGACTGTTTCTCCAAGTATTCTTCTTCATTCCAATCCACCCCTACTTTACCAGCTCTGCTGCCAGTGCAACTACTTCCCTGAGTTGTTTTCCATGGCAGTCTACGATAACATGAGCATATTTTTCGTAAAGAGGCACGCGTTCCTCATACAGACTCTCCAATGTCTGGCCTTCCCTAAGGGTTACTCCTCTGGCATTCAAATCTCCCAACCGGTCCGCAATCTCCTGCAGGGGCAACTTCAGATAAACCACTGTTCCGATTTCTCTCAAATGCTTCATGGCTTCTTCTCCATAAACTGCACTTCCTCCCGTGGCAATTATGGATTTATCCATTACAAGGGAAGCATTCACGTCATTTTCTATTTTCCAGAAGCCTTCCACTCCGTTCTCTTCAATCAATTCATGCAAAAGCTTCCCGTACCGGTCCTGTATCACCAGATCCGAATCCACGAAGCGATATCCCAGTCTCTTGGCCAATACGACACCCACCGTACTTTTCCCAACGCCCGGCATACCAATCAGTACTATATTTTTCATCTGTATTTCCTTCCTGGGGGAGGGCATGACCATCCCTTAGATTTCTGCAATTACCTCCACTTCGCAAAGCACATTCTTTGGAAGGGTCTTTACTGCCACGCAGCTTCTCGCGGGCTTCTCGGTAAAATAACGGCCGTACACCTCATTAAAGGCTGCAAAATCGTTCATATCCGCCAGAAAGCAGGTGGTTTTCACCGTCCTCTCATAATTGGTTCCTGCCTCTGCCAGAATGGCTCCGATATTTTTCATCACCTGTTCTGCCTGTTCTGCAATATCTGATCCCACCACCTCACCGGTCTGGGGATTCAGCGCAATCTGTCCGGAAGAAAACAAAAGATTTCCTGTAATAATCCCCTGGGAATAGGGTCCGATTGCTGCGGGTGCATTCTGTGTTGCAATTTTTCTCATTGTGTTTACCTCTTATATTCACTCATCAAATTCTGCCAGAACATAAAATCCTCTGGGATTTTCCTGGATATCAACCACCGTTCCCTCCCTGGATTTCAGTCGGTCACGAAACGGAATATTGGCGGACATGGCCAAAGAAGGGTCAATGGTATAGTAATAGTTACTGGGAAGCACACCCTCCGTCACCGTAATCTTCTGCCCTTTTTCCAAAAGACCCGGGCGCTCCATCTTAAACTCCATCCTTCGCATATCAAGCCTGCCTTTCCGCGTAATACGATCCGTTTTTTCAAGGATGATTGTACCACATCAAAGCGGATTTGCAAGAGTCACTTACGAGATTCTTTCCAAAACCAGACCGTGACTGATTCCGGGCACGGTTCTCCCCTCGTTAAAGCTTACCTTTGACAATAAGGCTCCTGTGGGTAAAAACAGGACCCTGTTCCATCCCCCCGGCTCCTCCAATCGCTTTAGGATATAAGCAGACAGGGTAGCTGCGCAGCAACCGCAGCCGCTTCCTCCCGCATGGGTATCCTGCTCCTTTCCATCGTATATTTCGATGCCGCAGTCCATATGCTGTGCGGATATATCCAGGTGTTTATCCCGGAGCAGCTCTATCAACGCCTTCTGACCTACGCAGCCCAAATCCCCGGTGATAATACGGTCATAATCCTGCGGAGTGCGTCCAAACTCCTTCATATGCCGTTCTATGGTATCTGCCGCAGCCGGCGCCATGCAGGCACCCATATTCATGGAATCCTTTAATCCGTAATCCACAATTTTTCCCACTGTCATTCCGGCAATCCGGGCTCTGGCTCCCTCCTTTTTTGTCCCCAGAAGAAAGGCCCCGCTTCCTGTCACCGTCCATGACGCCGACAAGGGTCTCTGGTTGCCGTATTCCAGCGGAAACCGAAATTCTTTTTCGGCACTGGCGAAATGACTGGAGGTTACACAGATTACCCTCTCCGCGAAGCCGCCGGAAATTGCCATGGCGCCCAGAATCATGGACTCTCCACAGGTAGAGCAAGCCCCATACAACCCAAACAAAGGGATACCGAACCCGCCCACTCCGAAGGAGGTTGCAATAGACTGTCCCAGCAAATCTCCCGCAAACATGCATTGGACATCCTCCGTCCTGCATCCCGCCTTTTTCAGAGCCAGATGGACCGCACTTTTTTGCAATGTACTTTCCGCTTCCTCCCAGTTATTTGTCTGAAATAAATCATCTTCTCCCACCATGTCAAACAGAGGTCCCAGCGGACCCTGACCTTCCTTTGTTCCAACTACGCTTGCACTATTTTCAACAAACACCGGTTTTTCCAGCAAATAGCTGGTTTTTCGCAATCTCCGAGCCATAATCCGTCCTCCCTTTTTCACAAAATAATGATTCAGCACCTTTCACCCTTAATATGTCTGCGAAAAAAAAAATTATACCTCCCTCGTTCTATTGACATCCCGCTCTTTTTTATTTATACTATCTACAAAGACCAAATTTATACATCAAATAGTAATTGTTCGCAGAAGCTTCGTTATCACAC
>CALYSH010000004.1 GCA_945485625.1 uncultured Lachnospiraceae bacterium
GGCGGGAAAATACAAAGAACCGCCATGGCAACGCTGTAATTCAACAGTTGCTTCTGGGAATCCCACCGGTTTCGCAGCCAGAAAATCAACAAAATCAGGAAAAAGAACACAATATATTTTTCAGCATCCAGGTAATTCTGCCAGCCCAGGCAGGCATTCTTCAGATATTCCCATACTCTCATCTGCTTCCTGCCTCCTTACCAATCCGGCCGCAGACCAGCAGGCCCACCGCCACCAGAAGACACTGACCGGCACCATACAGGGTCCACACAATACAGCCTTCCGCCAGCACACACAGTATCACCGGTAAAATACGCTTTTCCAGACCGGCACGCACCACCATGGGAAGCAGTACCGCCCCACGGATCGTCACTCCGCGATATCCGGCATACAGAAGCCCAAAGCCCTCCACACCGTACAAAAAGCCTCCTGCCCAGAACAGCAGTCCCACAATCAGCAAAAACAGAGCTCTTTTTTCTCCCTCCTCCGGAAAGAAAAACCGGGCCAGACCATAATAAGCCAGATAAGACAACACAAGCACTGCCACGGGAATCACCCTGCACACCAGAAGCTGCGGGGCTACACCGAACAAATCACACAGGGCTGCATAGAAATAGGGCAGACATAAAATCTTGATCCGGCTGGGAATTCCTGCCGTATACGGCCTTCCGGTCAACGGATTGACCTGATAAACCCCGTCGGTCTCCAGGATACTCTGAACCGTTTCCAGGGTCATGTCCCACTGTCTGTACTCGCAGCTTCCAAGGATCAGGAACAGAATCTGGGAAAGAAATACTCCCACAGCAAGCAGGGAAAAAACCATCTGTCTGCGTCCTATGGGCGACGGCTTCATAGCCATCCGTCCCCTGCCCCGGCTGCGTCTGCAAATCAGCGCATGCACGGACAAAATGATCACACAAAGGGCACCCAGAACACCGTACATCAGTATCATCAAATTTACGGTACGAGAAAAAGACTGCCCCAGAAGCACCGCCACGAGATGGGCAGCTTCCGCCAGTCCGATACAAATAATCCACCCGGTGAGAATGAAATCTCCCCGGTACATTTTTTCGCCAGAGCCTCTGCCGAAAAGAAGAAGAAAGCTTCTGCCGAAAAGCCAGGGGATCATAATGAGTGCAAAACACAACAATACAATCATATCCTTCTCCCAACTATGAGAACAGCCACGTAAACCGTGGCCGTATGACATTCCTGCAATAAAGAGCACGTTAACGTTTCACTCAATAATAAAAATTGTACTCTTTTCCCATCACCTACATAGATTTAATATCCAGGCGCACCTTATCGGCGATTCTGGCAATGTATTCGCTGTTCGTCGGCCGATTTTTCCCCGATGCGGGAGAATATCCAAACATCTTTTCAAAGGTTGCACAGTTTCCCCTCTCCCAGGATACTTCGATGGCATTGCGGATGGCCCGCTCCACTTTCTGATGGGTGGTTTTAAAATGCTTTGCCACCGTGGGGTACAAAAGCTTAGTCACACTGCTGACAACCTCCATATCCCTGCCGGATAGCAATATAGCATCCCTTAAGTACTGATAACCCTTCAAATGCGCCGGAACTCCGATGTCCAGCATGATGTTTGTAATATAAATCTCCAGTTCGTAGTCTTCTAAAGATGCAATCTCCATTATGAATTCCCCTTTCACTATGAAAGTTGCTCTTTATTGCAAACTGTCTGACCATATAATATCATTTTTGTGGTTTTTTGAAAAGATATTTTCGTCGCGCGACTTCCGTCGCGTTCTCTTTTCTTCACAACCGCTTCGGGACAATCGCCCCTGAAAAAACTAAATCTCTTCCTTTACCAGATAAATGGGTCGTCTTTTGACTTCCATATAGGTCTTCGCCAGATACTGTCCCAAAATACCGGTACAGAAAAAATTCACTCCGCTGGTCATCAGGATAATGCAGACCAGGGAAGGCCAGCCGGATACCGGATCACCGAATATCAGCTTGCGCACTATGATGAAAACAATCATCAGAAAAGCAAAGAAGCAGAAAAACACTCCCATGAAGGACGCCAGCATTAACGGAGCCGTGGAGAAAGCGGTAATACCGTCCAGAGAATACAAAAACAGCTTCCAAAAATTCCACTTGGTCTCTCCCCTGGCACGCTCCACATTCTCGTACTCCAGCCATTTGGTCTGAAATCCCACCCAGCCGAAAATACCCTTTGTGAACCGGTTGTATTCTCTCATGGACAAAATCGCATCCACCATCTGTCTGGTCATAAGCCGGTAATCCCTTGCCCCGTCCATCATCTCCGTCTTGGATATTTTTCGCATAAGACGGTAGAAGGCTCTGGCAAAGAAGCTGCGGATGGGTGGTTCACCCTTTCTGGTCACCCTCCTTGTAGCCACGGAATCATACCCCTGTTGTATGTAATCAAACATTTCCGGCAAAAGAGAAGGCGGATCCTGTAAATCCACGTCCATTATGACCACATAATCCCCTTTTGATTTCTCCAGACCCGCGAACATGGCGGCTTCCTTTCCGAAGTTACGCGAGAAGGAAATCAAATGAACTCTGCTGTCTTCAGCAATTATTTTCTTCACTTCTGAAACAGTTTGGTCCTTAGATCCGTCATCTATAAAGAGAAGCTCCATTTCCATATTCCGTTCCCGGAAAAAGGATTCTGTCTTCATAAGCTCCTGATAGAACAAAGCAACGCTTTCTTCTTCATTATAGCAAGGACAAATTACTGATAAAAGTCCCATTTCTCGCCTCCGTAGGGTTTGTTTACATGGTTATTATATCCACAAATCATGGGCATAATCCTAATGCTAGTATACTATTTTGAATAATACTTAGCAAGTCCTAAAACGGAATAGACTTTTATGGCGGTTTGTTATATAATGGTTTAGGTGTTTTGCACCTTATGCAATCTTTTTACTCGGGAGTATGAATATCATGAATTCTTTTCAGATGCTGATAAACAATCGTATTTTTGTATCTGCTGCATGCGGATGGCTCATTGCGCAGATATTAAAAACGCTGATACACATGTTTTTTACCAAAAAATTTGTGGCGGAGCGTCTGGTTGGAAGCGGCGGAATGCCAAGCAGTCATGCTGCCACCGTATGCGCACTGGCTACTGCCAGCAACATGATTTACGGTGCCGGCAGCTTTGAATTTGCCATCTCCCTCATCCTGGCCCTTATCGTAATGTACGATGCCATGGGTGTTCGAAGAGAGACCGGCATACAGGCAAAAAAGCTGAATGATATCATTCGTATTTTTGCCGAAATGGGACGTACGGATATTTCCACCGATGAAAAACTGAAGGAATTTGTAGGACATACCCCTTTGCAGGTACTGATGGGTGCCATCCTGGGTATCATAGTAGGTATGGTGGTCTGCAGCCTGTAAGTATTATCCCGCAAAAGAGAAAATGGAGATAACAACTGTCCGGACACAGGGTCCGTGCAAAAAGAAAGAGAGGTAAATATGAAAAGAATAAAGCTGTTTCTTGCTTTGACAGCCGGTGCCTTTTTGCTTTGCTCCTGCGGCGGCAATACGGGTACCTCCCTGCCAAGCCCGATTATTATTGAGGAGGAAACTCATTCCAATGATCCCGGAATGGGCAACGAAGAGGGCAGCAACAAGCCTTCCACTCCCATTATTACAGAACCGGATCTTCCCCCGGAAGAGGGTATGGTACGAAGCAAATTGACCAACGAATGGATTTCTCCCGAGCTGGCAAATCGTCGTCCCCTGGCGGTTATGACTCCCAATCAGAGTGCAGCCATTCCTCACTACAATCTGTCCAAGGCATCCATCCTCTACGAGGCAAACGTAGAAGGAAACATGAGCCGTATGCTTGCGATTTATGAGGATTGGGATAATTTGGAGAAAATCGGTAACGTCCGTTCCCTTCGCGCTTATTACGCAGTGTGGGCAACCGAATGGGATGCAATCCTGGTTCACTACGGTGGTCCCTGGATGATTGATGAAGTATTGGAACGTCCCAATCATGAAAGCATTGACGGTACAAATACCGGCGGAGATGCATTCTTCCGTTCCACTGACAGAAGTTCACCCCACAATGCATACGCCAACGGCCCCGGAATCAAACAGGCTGTGATCGATAAGGGCATGAGCCTGGAGGACAGAGGTCTTACCGATTCCTATCACTACAAGTTCACTGCAAAGGATAAGCCCAACACCCTGGAGCAGTATGAAACCGGTGCCAGAAATGCAACAAAGATTGATATGACCGGTGCATATCCTCTGACCAGATGTTATTTTGAGTACAATGAGAACGACGGTCTCTACTATCGTTCCCAGCATTTGTCCGGTGCCTCCGATGGTCCCCACATCGATGCCGTAAACGGCGAACAGCTGACCTTCTCCAATGTGATCGTTCAGTTCGTACATCAGTATGCAATCGATGATCATGGATATCTCGCCATCGATTGTTCCGACTCCGGTAAGGATGGCTGGTTCTTCACCCGCGGTAAGGGCATTCATATCAACTGGGAAAAGGGCGAGGATGATTTCTCCGCCACCAGATACTATGATGACCAGGGCAACGAAATCGTCTTGAACACCGGTAAAACCATGGTATGTATCGTGGAAATCGGCGATACTGTTTCCTTTAAGTAAATAAAACGTACACAACCCCGGCAATGCCTGACATTGCCGGGGTTTTTGTTTGAGCATTCCATTCGCCATAGGAATGTCAGTGACGCATTGTATGCTCTATTTGATGAACTTTGTCCTATTTACTTGATTTCTATGGAAAAGTTATGTATGATAAACGCGTTTTAGGTCATCGCGATTACCGGAAATAAATAAACTCTGAAAGGGGTAATGCCTAAGGAAAAAGAAGGAAGTATCTGTAAGAACAATGATTCGAATAATCGGATAAAACTGAAAAGAAAATGTTGATTCAGTAAAGAACGTGAAAACACCCGGCAGTCTCCCAGGGGAGAACATGCCGGGTGTTATTATTTTTACTGTCCGAGACCTAATCTGTTGATTGCGGAGAAAATCGCTCTTACAGAGGCTCTGGTGATGTTAGAGCTGACACCTACACCATAGGTCACTGCTCCGGTATTGCTGTCCAGCAAATGAATGTACGCGGCTGCCTGGGAATTGGAACCGCTCTGAAGCGCATGCTCCTCATAATCCAGTACCTTGATGCTGATATCCAGCTCCTGACTGATACCACGCTTTACCGCATCGATAGGGCCGTTTCCTACTGCCTCAAAGCTCTTTTCCACACCATGGTCCGTATAGGTTACGGCAACCTTTGTATCGAAGGCGGTATCCACAGAACCGCTCAAATCGTCTACGCGAAGCTTCTTGAAATGGATGGGCTCCTTGCGTTCCAGGTATTCCTTCCGAAAAGCATCCATAATCTGTTCGGGGGATACCTCACCCTGCTTCTCGGAAATCTCCTGAATCACATTGGCGAATTCCTTATGCATTGCCTTCGGAAGCTTAAATCCGAAATAGGTATCCATAATAAAGGCAACTCCACCCTTACCGGACTGGGAATTGATACGGACAATGGGTTCATACTCTCTTCCGATATCCGCGGGATCGATGGGAAGATAAGGTACCTGCCAGATGTCGCTTCCTCTTTCCTTCAATGCCTGAACACCCTTATTGATTGCATCCTGGTGCGACCCGGAGAATGCTGTAAATACCAGCTTGCCGGCATAGGGATGTCTGGGATGGATGGGCAGCTTACAGCAGCGCTCATAAATCTCAATGATCTCATTTACATGTTCAATGTTCAACATAGGATTGACGCCCTGGGAGAACATATTGTAAGCCAGATTCAGAATATCCACGTTACCGGTACGCTCACCGTTTCCAAACAGGGTACCCTCTACACGGTCTGCGCCTGCCAGCATGGCAAGCTCTGCGCTGGCTACACCGGTACCTCTGTCATTATGGGGATGCACACTGATAATCAGATTCTCACGCTGATCTAAGTGCTTGATCATCCACTCAATCTGGTCTGCGTACACGTTGGGTGTATTCATCTCTACGGTGGAAGGAAGATTAATGATCAGCGGGTTCTCCGGAGTGGGTCCCCAGGTATTGGTCACTGCGTTACAGATTTCCAAAGCATAGTCCAATTCCGTACCGGTAAAGCTCTCCGGGGAATACTCCAGCTGGATTCTGCCGGGAAACTTTGCTGCACGTTCCTTCACCATCTTCGTACCCTTGATTGCAATCTCAGTGATATGCTCCCTGTCCATATGGAAGACCACATCTCTCTGAAGGGTGGATGTAGAATTGTAAATATGCACAATTGCCTGCTTACAACCCTCAATTGCCTCGAAGGTTCTGTCAATCAGTTCTTCTCTGCACTGGGTCAGTACCTGCACCATTACATCATCGGGGATCAGCCTTCTGTCCACCAGCTGACGCAGGAAATCAAATTCAATCTGACTGGCCGCGGGGAAACCGATCTCGATTTCCTTAAAGCCCAGCTTCACCAGAAACTGGAACATTTCAATCTTTTCTTCTACGATCATGGGATCAATCAACGCCTGATTGCCATCCCGAAGGTCTACGCTGCACCAGATCGGTGCCTTAGTAATTTCTTTGTTCGGCCATTCCCTTTCCGGGTAATCAACGACCGGGTTTTTACGATATCTACTGTAGTTTAACATTATTCTCCAAGTCCATTCTCTACTGCCGCTACCAAAGTCTCCAGAGCCTCCTGCTCATCCTCTCCTTCACAGACAAAAGTAATTTCATCCCCGCATTTTACACACGCACCCAGCACACTCAGAACACTCTTGGCGTTGGCTGTATTGTCGCGATGCTGAAATGTAATCAGGGATTTAAACTGCATTGCCTCCTTGCAAAGAATACCTGCAGGTCTCAAATGCAACCCGGTAGGGTTTTTTATTGTAACCTTCTGACTAACCATTTACTATCCCTCCAAAAAATACCATTCTCTCTTTTCAATATACCATGAACCCCCACGGTTCACAAGTCTTTTTCCCGCTGTACTAGGATGCCTTCTTCACAATTACCTTCGCTTCCAGGCGATTCTTCTGCGTTACACCGTCAAGCTCCGTAAACTGAATCGGAATACTGTATGTGCCGGGACGGAGCTTTTCCATTCCCTTCTCTGCGATCCATTTTCCGATATCTACCATACCTGCGATCTTGCCGTTGTCCGCATCCAAATTATCCAGATATCTTGCCAGGCCACTTACCTCCAGCTGATATCCCTCCCCACCGTCATCAACCTTTGCATCCATGCCTTCCGGTACATTCAGGAGCACAATCTCACTTGCAGGAATGGTCACAATTCGGGTCAGGATTTCCTCCACCTTTACCTTCACGGTAATCCGGTTACCGGAATCCGTATCCACCAACCGGATTCCGCTGGGAAGATAGTTATTCAGGCTTAAGGAAGTCTCAATGGACTCTGTACGATCGGTCAGATCCAATGCATCCCCGGAAATAACCAGCTTATTCATATTACTCAACTGGGTTGCACTGCCTGCCACTCTGACGCTTGTTAAGCTCTGGGTCACCTCTCCGGTAGCCAGATAGCCATCCCTGGGAGTACCGGTCACCTGAATCTCAATAGGAACTTCCTTGGTGGGAAGTACATCCACCTTCATCATGATATATCGAACGGTCTTTGTCAGATTCGCATACTCAAGCTTTTTGTTGTCCTTGTCATACAGACCTACTTCCACATTGGCAGAAATGGAATTGGTGGCACCTGTTACATCCAGTTCCACATAAGCGTAGCTGACCTGATTTACCAGGGAAGCGGGGCCGCTGATTTCAATCCGGTTCAATTCCGGAGAAGCGCTGACAACGGTATAACCGGTAGCAACATCACCGATAAGGGAATAGGTGACACGAACCCACTTTTCCGCCCGGTCCTCCACATTCAGCTGCACCTCATCATGATCGCCTTCGATGGTTCCTGTTCCCAGATTGGCATTCAGCACATCATAATGAATCGGTACGGTATTCTGACCGGTCAGCTTACTTAAATCCGCTTCCGCCACAATATCCGTATTCCGCAGGCTGTCAATCACACTTTTGGACGCAGATATGGTAACACGCACCGTGTCCGTCTCACCAAGCACCTCATAAACCTTTCCCTGATCCTCCAAAACGGAGGTATTTACAAAACGTACTTTAATATCACTAAAGGATCTGGTATCCGGCGGATCACCAAAACGGGCAATCACACACCAGAGAAAGAAAGCCATCAGTAAAGACACCAGCTTCAGACCCCAGTTATGAAGAAACATGTTTTTCATCCCTTACCTTGCTCCTTCCTTTTCTGTCACGGATACGGATTCTCTTCTTCGAATCTCCGGTCTCCTTAATCAATATCTGATGCATATAAGCTCTCAAATCATCCGCACTTATATTTCTGATCAATTCACCCTCATATGCGCAGCTGATTTTACCGGTTTCCTCCGATACGATTACGGTCAACGAATCAGACTCCTCGGAAATACCAAGTCCCGCTCTGTGTCTGGTGCCAAGCTCCTTGCTTAAGCCTGTACTTGCAGACAAATGCAGGTAGCAGGTAGCGGCGGCAATACGGTTTCCGCTGATAATAACGGCTCCGTCATGAAGCGGTGTATTATGCTCGAAGATATTAATCAGGAGCTGGCTGCTCACTATGGCATCCACATCAATACCTGTGGCCTTAAAGTCCTTCAGGGACACCTTCTGCTCCAGCACAATCAGTGCACCGGTCTTTGCACGCCCCATTTCTGCACAGGCCTTTACAATCTCATTGATGGTGGCTTCCGAAACCTGGTTCGCATCACTGCCGGTTAAGTCAAAGGGTACGAAATTACGCCACACCTTTTTATTTCCCAGCTCCTCCAGTGCCTTACGAAACTCGGGCTGGAGTACAACAATCAATGCCGTCACCGCAAAGCCCAGTACATTCTGCGCAATCCACAGAATGGTGTTCATCTTAAAGAATGCCGCAATAATCAGAAAGCCTCCGATGACAATAACACCCTTTAACAATGCCCAGGCTCTGGTTGTTTTCATCCACGCAAGAATGTAATACAACAGAATGGCAATAATCAAAATCTCCAGAATATCCCAGAAATCCATTATCATACCATTAATACGTATCGTTATTAAGTTGTCAGTTACTCTGTCAAGCCACTGCATCTTAATCTCCTTTAGAACAGTTCCTCAAAATCATCCGCCAAATCACTCAGGGCATCCGCCTCCTGGACTGCCTCACTGTTTCCGATGGTCATGCTGCGATTGCTCATGGTGGTTTCGGATCTGCGATTGGTTTCTACCGGACGGGTGTTTGAAGTGTGGGGTCTGGTCTGAACGTTAATCTTCTTAACGCTTTTTGCCGGGGCAGATACTGCCATCTTCGGAACAGCCTTCACATAGTAGTAATACTCGTCATCCTCAAACTGTAGCTTCTCCGTCCTGGAGTAATCCACACAGAACCGGAATAATTCCAACACCTTGCCCAATCCTACAGCCAGAATTCCGCATAGAATCATCTGAATTACAGATACGTTGATATCATATAACAAATCCCCAACCAGAAGAATCACGGTATTTACCAATGCGCCGGCAATCATTGCGATGGTCCAGCTGTAATCCACAGACATTCTCCGAATCAGAAATACCACAATCACAGTAACCACAAACGCAGCAACAACCACCACCATGGTCTTGTTTCCGATGAAGGAATCGATTACCAGCTTTACCTTGGAGGAAATGTCCGCATCACCCATAGTACGGATGGTCGGTCCTACAGAAATCACGGTTTCCAGGAAATAGAACACACACACACCGCATCCCAGGGAAATCGCGGAGGTAGGAAATGCAATCAGTCCCAGCAACACCGGCAGTACATAGGGTATCTTCATCAAAAACAGGATGGGGGTCAGTGAAATAATCATGGCATCCTTTCCGCAGAAGCGGAAAAACATCAGATATAATATCACATACAGGAACACCCCAAGAATCATTACCTCCAGGGATAGCTGGTACATGTGAAGCAACGAAAACAGTGCTCCGAAAAATACCAGAAATCCGTCAGGCAGGACGGAACAGACAAGTGCCACAATCAGAACAATGGCCAAATTGTCCAGCTTACCCATGTACCCCAGTCTTACGTTTATGGTATTGATTACAATAAACGCAATCAGAAATTTCATAACCGGAATAATAAACACGGCATATCTGGCGTACAACTTTTTGATTTTGTCTCTCATTTCAAGCAAACCAGTCATAATGATTTATTTCCCCTTATAATACTTCGACAACTTTTTCAAGTTTTGATAATAACCCTTTAAGCTTTTCTGGGCTGCCATATGCCGATGCACCGCAACCACATAACATACCGCCATATATATTCCCATAAATATCAGATAATAAATCAAAATATTCTGGGCAAAACGGACCAGATCAATCTTGTAAATGTCCTGCATAAATAACTCAAAATCATAAAAAATATACAGGGCAAAGCCCATGAGAAATGAAATGGTTCCCCCGAAAAACGCCTTCAGCAGCTGAAGGGCAATATAATCCGTTCGGAAAAATTTACCGATCTTAATATACTTCTTCCCGTCCCGCTCCTCATAGGAAGCAAGCTTGGACATGAGAATAATACGCTGTTCATCTATCATGAATCCATACTCCTTACTGCAGGAACCTCATCTTGGGGTTGCCCTTTTCATTGTTTGAAGGATGTCGGGGGACATCGGTCCTTTTTTCATTCATTACATTCCGAAAACCACTGGCCATCTCTACCCGGCACTTATCACAGAATCTTCCGCTTCGGATCGGCGCTCCGCATAATTCGCAGTTGATATACAGGGAAGAGCCCTCTGCAATCTCCAGGCGTTCCTCCCGAATCCACTGTTTAATCTGGACTGCATCCACATCACACTCTGCCGACACCTGCTGAATACTCACCCTTGGATTCTCCAGAACATACTTCTTTACCTTCTGAAATTCCTCCTCCTGCTTTTCCCTGCAGGCAGGGCAGATAATCGGTCCTACCACATAGTTGAAAATGTTACCGCATTTCCTGCAATTTCGAATATCCATAGCATCACCAGGCCTTTCCACCGGCTAAGGTCACAACATATACGTCCTTTACCCCACCGGTCTTCAAAGTCCTTGCGGCTTCGTCCACCGTGGATCCGGATGTATATATATCATCAATAAGTACAATCGTCTTTAATTTTACATCATTTTCTGTTAATTTGAAAGCCTTTTTCAAATTATTTTGCCTTTCTTTCGGATTTAATTGCTTCAGCGGCCGGGTGTTTTTCACCCGAACAAGCAAATTGTTTTCCACAGGTACACCCGTATACCGGCTGACCGCCACAGCCAGAGCCTTCGCCTGATTATATCCTCTCTTTCGAAAACGCTTTTTATGCAGTGGAATGGGCACCAGTGCATCCGGAGACACTCCGCGGATAAAATCTCCCAGTCCGACAGCAATCTCCTGACCGAAATAATCCCCATATTCTCTACGCCCGCCGTATTTAAAACGGTAAATGGCTTCGGCACAGCTATCGTACTGGTACAGAGACCTTCCCCGCACAAATACATGCTCTCCCTCTGCGCACTCCCTGCAATACATTCCCCCCTGCAGCAGCTGTTTTCCGCAGCGCAGGCACCAGGGCTTTGAAATGGGACGAAACGTCCCCCTGCACTCTCTGCAAATTCCCTCCCCGGGCCGGCGAAGAATTTCATCACACACCGGACAGCGAAGAGGAAACAGAAGCCGGAGCAAAAACGCTCCCACTATTTTGAAATATTTCATGGTTCCTCCCACCTTCTCCGAACCAATGAAATATATGCTTTTTCCTATGGAATCATTCTGCCATTTCCCGAATCCGTGCCGCCAGAGCACTGTATCGCCTGTTCTCGCTTTCGTTGGCAATCATCTCCCGCACGGTTTCACTCTGACCCAGAATGGTTACGCAGCGTTTTGCCCTGGTGATGCCGGTGTAAAGCAGATTTCGGTTAAATAACTGTCTCGGGCCGCCCATCAGCGGCAGAATCACCGCAGGATACTCACTTCCCTGGGATTTGTGAATGGTGATGGCATAACACAATTCCAGCTCCTCCAGCAAGCTGAAGGGATAGGTCACACGCCTCTGTTCATCATACTCCACCACCAGGGTAGAGAAAGCTTCGTTGATTTCACGAATCATTCCCATATCCCCATTAAAAATACCCTGTCCCCTATCAATAGGAATACCATACTTACTCACGACCTCCCACTCCAGCTGGTAGTTATTTTTAATCTGCATCACCTTGTCCCCCTCCCGGAACAGGGTATCTCCCGAAAGATGCTCCCTCTTCCCGGGTTCCGGTGGGTTCAGATACTGCTGCAGGATCCTGTTCAATGCCTCACAGCCCAACGGACCCTTTCGCATGGGAGTAAGCACCTGAATATCATAGGGAGTGGCCTCCACGTATTTTGGAAGCTTTTCCCGAATCAATTGAATCATATGCTTATAAATGACATTCACATCATTTCTTTCCAGCAAAAAGAAGTCCCTGGATTTGTTATCCAGCGAAATCTGCTCCCCTCGGTTGATTTTGTGGGCATTAACAACAATATCACTTTCCCCGGCCTGACGGTATATCCTTTGAAGCACCAGCATGGGGAAGCACTGACTGTCCATAATATCCCGAAGCACCTGTCCCGGACCTACGCTGGGAAGCTGATTCACATCCCCTACCAGAATCAGTCTGGTACCGGGCACAATGGCCTTAAGCAGGGCCTGAAACAGCTGGATATCCACCATGGACATCTCATCGATGATAATCACATCCGCTTCCAGAGGATTGTCCTGGTTGCGCTCGAAGCTGACCCGCCGCTTTTCTTCATCGGACAGGGCTGAGTTTAACTCCAGCATACGATGAAGGGTTCTGGCCTCAAAGCCCGTAGCCTCCGTCATACGCTTGGCCGCCCGCCCCGTGGGTGCTCCCAGCAGGATATCCAGTCCCTCCGACTCAAAGTAGCGGATAATCAGATTGATTGTGGTGGTCTTACCGGTTCCCGGTCCACCGGATAAAATGAACAGACCGTTCCTGATACAGCCAAGGACCGCCTGAAGCTGCAGGTCGTCCAGCTCCATTCCCTGCTCCTTCGCCAGCTGCTCCAGGGTCTTCATCATTCGCGCTTCCTGGGAGGGCAGCTGCTCTGCCTCCGGCATGGGAAGATTGAGTTCATGCAGCATTCGGGCACAGTTTAACTCCCCATAGAAAAAGGAGCCGGCAAACACGGCACCATCCCGGCACACCAGTTTTTTATCCATCATCAGATTGTCCACATGAGGACGGATCTGCTCTTCTCCCACCTCCAGAAGCTGTGATGCTCTGCGAAGTAAAAGCTCCATGGGCAGGTAGCAGTGCCCCTCACCCACCGCTCTCTGAAGGGTATACAGAATTCCGCTCCGAATTCGAAAGTCCGAGTCCGTATGAATACCGATTTTGGCGGCAATCTCGTCCGCAATCTTAAAACCGACACCGGAGATATCCTCCGCCAGTCGATAGGGATTTTCCCGCATCACTCCGTAAAGCTCCATACCGTAGGTATTGTAGATCTTTACCGCCAGCGTATTGGAGATTCCGTAGCGGCCAAGGAAGACAAGTGCCTCCCGCAGATCCTTCTTCTCTTCCATCTGAATGGAGATTTCCCGGGCAATCCGTTCACTGATTCCCTTTACCTGCACCAGCTTTTCCGGCTCCTCCTCGATAATGCGGAAGGTAT
Organism: uncultured Lachnospiraceae bacterium; assembly: GCA_945485625.1. Lineage (GTDB taxonomy): Bacteria > Bacillota > Clostridia > Lachnospirales > Lachnospiraceae > Acetatifactor. The sequence continues at coordinate 13,760 of CALYSH010000004.1, forward strand.
CCTCCTTGAATTTCTTCACGATTCTGGCAGCCAAAGCCGGTCCCACACCCTTGATGGCGCCGGACCCAAGATAGCGCTCCATGCTTTTGCTGTCCTTGGGTATCACCGTCTGATATGTAGAGATTTTGAACTGTCTTCCGTAAGTGGGATGGTCTGTATATTCTCCGGTCAGGAGCACACTTTCCCCCTGGGTCAGTCCTTTGCACATGCCAACACATACAATCTCCTCGTCCTCTGTCTCCAGATTCAGAACCGTATATCCGTTTTCGCTGTTCTGGAACACAATGTGTTCCACATATCCGTTTAATTCTTCCATTTTATGTCCTTCTTGGGGAATTTCCACTTTGCCATCACGTTTTTCTTCCTGCTTTACATATTTCACCTCGGACCCGCTCCCGCTTCAGCGGTCACGTAGCGGTACTAAACTCGAAAGTACCTCGTTAAGTACCGACGTTCCCTTAGAGTCCGGAGTGAAAACGTAAAGCCGTCAGAAACGCAATGGCAAAGTGGAAATTCCCATCTACATACTTAATTCCTAGCTACCTGGATCTGTGCAGGCCGAAATGGGAGGCTCGAAGAGTTTGCGTTTTCTCAGCGGACTCTCACTTTGCGTCGGTCCTTAATGAGCCCGATGTATTTTCGGGCGAATTTAGTACCGCAACGCGAAGTGCGAAGCGGGAGCGGGTCCGACGAGAAATATGCAAACTCTGAGAGCCTCCCATTTTGGGCCGGGAGCACGCTTCGATAACGTAGCATCTCCATAGCCAAGAATGGAGAGTTCAGAATGAACTCTCCATAAAAGTCGTCTGATATGTAAATCACTCAATCTCCTTAATTGCATCGGGCGAAATGCCGTAGTTGATCTTCATCTGCTCGTAGAGCATCTGGGCAAGACCCAGGCTGTTGTTCTCCGTGGACTGGGCCGCCAGATCCTGGATTCCCTGATCCTTAAAGTAGTCCACCATGGTATCGGTGGTTTTGGAATCCTTCTCACCAATATTGACGGTTTTCTGCATTTCCTTGAAGACCTGCTCAAGGAAATATGCTTCAAACTGCTTGCAGGCATCCATCAACTCCTCATCCGTAGCCTTGGAATAATCGCTCTTTAACTCACTTTCCAGCTTGGATGCTGCCTGATTTTTCGCATTTGCATACAAATCCCCATAGGGGGAAGTCAGATTCGGAATGTCCATATCAATCCCTCATTATCTTCTCAGATTGTTTGCCTGCTGGAGCATCTCATCCGACGCCACAATGGCCTTGGAATTCAGCTCGTAAGCTCTCTGAGCCACAATCATGTTGACCATCTCGTCCACTACCTGTACGTTGGACCCCTCCAGATATCCCTGTACCACGTCAGTTTTCTCTACTGCTGTGCTGGTCGCCTCATTGATGGGTTCTCCGCTGGCAGCGGTCTGTTTATATAAGCTCTGGGATAATTTCTCCAGGCCTCCCGGGTTGTTGAACTGGAAGACTCCCATGGTAACTCCGATGGGCTGCGGATTGTTCTTCTCATCCGGATAGCAGAGCTGCCCGTCCTTGCTGACGGTAATCTTACTTACCACATACTGCTCACCGAGGATAATGGGTTTCCCCTGACTGTCCAATACGGGCTGACCCTCTGAAGTACCCAGCATATGACCGTTTGTTGCCAGGGTAAACTTGAAATTACCATTCTTGGTGTAATAGACGTTTCCGTCCTCACCCTGAACGGCGAAGAAGCCTCTGCCGTCCAATGCGAAAGCAGTGTCGCTCTCGGAAGCCAGAAAGCTTCCCGTCTTGAAGTTGGTGGAAATGGATGCATTTCTTACACCAAGTCCCACCTGCACACTTCCGGGCTTGTTCTCTCCATTGGCAGAGGTGGTCTGAGACTGCAGATTCTGATAAAGCAGGCTCTTAAATTCGTTGGTCTGGGTCTTATAACCCGTTGTATTTACATTTGCCAGATTATTTGCAATGGTGTCCACATTGGTCTGCTGTGCAATCATACCTGTGGCTGCTGTCCATAAACTACGTACCATATTTCGCCCTCCTTAAGCCTTCACTACTGAACCTTACCCAGCTGTGAAACTGCAATGCCCAAAGATTCGTCATAGGTCTGAATAATCTTCTGGTTGCTTTCGTAAGCTCTGGTAATACTGATCAGATTCACCATCTCCGATACCGTCTGCACATTGGACATCTCCAGATATCCGGAGTTCACTTCAGCAGTGGCCTCCTTGGTCTTTGCCCCCTCCATTGGAGTGTAATAGGTTTCACCGTATTTCTCCAGGTAATCATAATCCTCAAAATCGACTACCTTGATCTGGGCAATCTCACGACCCTCCTGGGTAATGAGTCCGTTCTTCGCAATGGCCGCATCCTTCAGGGTATCAATCTGAATGCGCTTGTCATTCACATCCAGCACATAATCTCCATCCTGATTCACCAGGAACCCTTCCTTGTTCAGGGTAAACTGGCCGGCTCTGGTATACTTTACAGAGGTCTCGCCTGCCTTATTGGTATATTCCAGGGCAAAAAAACCGTCCCCGGACAAAGCCAGGTCATAAATATTATCCGTAATCCGGAAGGAGCCCTGGGTGAAATCCGTATAATTTTTACCAATCTTTACACCGGGATTGTTGATACCGGTGCGCTGCACATTCTGTGTGCCTACGGAAGCATCCTTAATCTTTACTGTCAGAATATCATCGAAGGCTTGGCTGGTAGAGCCCTCCTTCTTAAACCCTACGGTAGAAGCGTTGGCAAGATTGTTGGTCAGGATGTCCATTCGATTCTGCTCATTGACCATACCCATATGTGCTACATACAAACCCTTCAGCATATGTTTCCTCTTTCCGAACAGGAGATGATTGCTTCACCCCTGTTCTGATTCATCTCTGCGTCCTGCATGCACTGCTCTTCCACCTTGAAGATGCTTATAAGGCAACTCCCATTTCTGAATTGCGTTTCCATAGAATTTGCGTTTTCTCTGAGGACCCTAAGAGAGCGTCGGTCCTTAAAAGCAAACCGAGCTTCGCTCCGAGAAACGTCACGTTAGAAATTCGTGACGTTTGGTTTGCACGCTACGCGACCGCTGGGGCGAAAGAACGTCCGATGAGAAATATGCAAATTCGTCGAAAGGAAAATGATTCAGAAAAGGGGGAGTAAATTAGTTGTCCCTGTGTCCGGAAAGGAATTCCACATACTTTCCGGTACCGATTGCCACTGCTGTCATGGGATCCTCTGCCGTCATGGTATTGATACCGGTCTTGGAGTAGATTAAGTCCTCCAGACCGCGAAGTAAGCTACCGCCACCGGTGAGCACGATACCTCTGTCGGCAATATCCGCTGCCAGCTCAGGGGGAGTCTTCTCCAATACACTGTGAATGGTTTCCACAATCTGGGAGGTAGTCTCGCGAAGCGCCTCCTCAGTCTCCTCGGAGGATACGGTTACGGTCTTAGGAAGACCGGTTACCAGGTTACGTCCCCTTACATCCATATATTCTACTTCCGGTCTCTTAAAGCAGGAACCGATTTTAATCTTAATATCCTCTGCGGTTCTTTCACCGATCAGAAGATTATGTTTCTTACGCATGTAACGTACAATTGCCTCGTCAAAATCATCGCCGGCAATCTTGATGGAAGCACTGACTACAGTACCACCCAGGGAAATAACAGCAATATCGGAGGTACCGCCGCCAATATCAACAATCATGTTTCCGCAGGGCTTGGAAATATCAATTCCTGCACCGATTGCTGCTGCAATAGGCTCCTCAATAATGGAAACCTCCTTTGCACCGGTCTGGTAGGTTGCATCTTCAACCGCCTTCTTCTCAACCTCGGTGACACCGCTGGGCACACACACCGCAATGCGGGGTCTGCGGAACGCACGTCTGCCGATGGCCTTCTGAATAAAGTACTTCATCATCTTCTCTGTAACGGTGTAATCGGAAATAACACCCTGTCGAAGAGGTCTTACCGCTACGATGTTGCCGGGTGTACGACCCAGCATCAGACGTGCATCCTCTCCGATTGCTTTTATCTTATTGGTGTCTCTGTCGAAAGCCACAACGGAGGGCTCCTTCAATACAACACCCTTTCCTCTGATGTAAACCAGAATACTTGCTGTACCCAAGTCAATTCCAATGTCTGTACACTGCATATTTTTATACCCCTTTCCAGAGTTTATTGTATCCTTATTCTATAAATGTCCCATTTTTGGTCATACACAAGCATTATAACCTAAAAATCCACATTTTCAAAGGGGTAAGTGTGAAAAAAATATGAAAAAAGCATAAACGCAGCCAAGAATCCATTCTTCCCGCTGCATCCATGCCTATTTCTTATATCGGCTGCTATATGAAAAACTTTATAGACAAGTAGAATTTTTGTGTTGCTTTTTGTGTTGCTCCAATGCCAGCCCAATTAAACGATCTGTCTGATCGGCCAGGAACAGAGGAATGTTCAGCACATCATCATCCAGCTTCAAATTGTCCAGAGAGAAGCGCACACGGAGCTTTACCTTATCCGGGAACAGTTCCTTAAACTTCTTGAGACTCCTGCTGGATGTATTGGATTCCGATTTGACCTCAACAGGAAAAATATCATTCTCTCGTTGGATCAGGAAATCTACCTCATACGGAGGATTGGTTTGTGACCAGTAGCGAGGAATTACTTCAAACTGTGTAATCAAGGTTTGAAGCACATAGTTCTCGGTCAAAGCACCCTTGAATTCGGTGAACAGGCGATTCCCCTCGCCGAAAGCAGTAGGAGCTAATTGTGCCAGACGGCGAAGCAGGCCCACATCAACCAGATAAATCTTAAAGGCCGACAGGTCATCGTAAGCAGCAATAGGAAGACCGGGAGCGGAGCTGCGGTAGATTTTATGCACCAGTCGGGCATCTACCAGCCACTGAAGAGCATCCTCGTATTCACGGGCTCTTGCACCTTCTTTGACAACTTTGTAAATGAATTTTTTGTTTTCTCTTGCCAGCTGGGAAGGAATGGACTTCCAGATCATAGAGATTTTCGGGAACTCACTGATATTGGGATGCTTTGCAAAGTCACGCTCATAGGCACCAATAATACCGGAAAGAACTTCCTGCATGGCAGATACATCACGGGCCTCCGTCCACATCAGGATGGATTCGGGCATGCCACCGGTGACATAGTACATCTTCAATTTCTCATACAGAGGATTGAAAAAAGCATCGGGGATCGGCTCAATGGTATCCACCCTTTCCAGCTATGCAGCAAGGTTTTTGTCACCATTGGCAATCAGAAATTCTGAAAAGGTCATAGGATCAATCTGCATGAAGTTGACTTTGCCCACAGGGAAAGAAGATGGCTTTGCCAAAGCAATGCCCAACAGAGAACCGGCACAGGCAATGTGATACTGCGGTGCATTCTCACAGAAATACTTCATGGAATTGATGACCTTAGGGCAGTCCTGTACCTCATCAAAGATGATGAGAGTCTTTTCCGGCAAGATTCTTTGGCCACTGGCCAGCATCAGATTTTGCAGGATGCGGTCAATATCTTTGGTAGTCTCAAAGAATTGTTTGTATTCCTCGTTTTCATCAAAGTTAAAATAAGCGGTATTCTCATAGTAACGCCTGCCGAACTCCTTCAGAATCCAGGTTTTACCCACCTGACGCACACCTTTCAAGATCAAGGGCTTTCGGTAGGGAGAATTCTTCCAGTCCAGTAGTTTTTTCAAAATAAACCGTTCCATAGATTTACCTCTCACACTTTTATTGATGTTTTAGTGTTTTTCATCACATTTTTATTATAAACAAAAGTTCCGGAAAATACAACCTCCCAT
>CALYSH010000005.1 GCA_945485625.1 uncultured Lachnospiraceae bacterium
GCACTTCCGTCCGCAGTGACAGTCACATCCAGGTTCTTATCTCCGTCGGACAGTTCTGCTTCTGCAGCATTCTTTGCAGCCTCATAGGAAACATAATCCTCACCGCCTTTCAGCTCTGCATCCACAAAGCTGATCTCGGTTACATCACCGGTAACGGTCTTTACGATCTTGCCATCCTCGGTAACAGAATAGGTTTCCTCTGTATTGTCGATAGAGGTAGATTCCCCTGTCTCGGTATTCTCTTTCTCTTCAACCTGAACGTCCTCTGTTCCGTCACCACTCTTGAGATAGAACTCACCGCTTGCGTTTCCTTCTGCGTCCACCTTCTCTACGATTTCGTAAGCATCCTTCTTCTCCTCAAACTCCTCTACGGACAGGGAAGTATCGGTGCCTTCCACTACATACTGCTCATCCCGGCCTTCAACCTCTACAACCTCTTTTTCCACCTTCTCAAAGATAATCAGGTTCTTCTTATCCTGATCCAGCTTGTAGTTGTAATAGATTTCCTCCTGGCTTCCGTCCGCATTGGTCACAACCAGCTTGCAGTAGTTCAAATCATCATCTCCGATGAACTTGGTAAATTTCTTATCCAGCTCGAAGGTCTTTCCCTCAAGCTCCTCCAGGTTCTTCAGATAATAATCATTCATGATTGCCTGGAACAGTTCATCTCCCTTATCCCAGTTATTGCTTGTCATCTCAGATTCCAGCTTCAGAATCTTCAATGCATCCTCATCCGCTGCTTCAATGCCATCCAATGCATCCTTTGCATCGGTTTCTGCTTTGGTCTTATCATCCAGATCCTTCTCGGCATCCGCAATTGCCTGCTTTCCTGCCTCCACGGTATCATCATAGGCGGTCTGGGCATCCTCTGCTTCCTTCTTAGCCTCTTCCAGAGCAGCGTCTGCTTCATCCAGAGCCTTCTTTGCATCATCGGATTCCTTGGTTACTTCCTCGGATATCTTATCATAAGCATCCTTTGCATCCTTTGCTGCAGACTCCAGAGCATCTGCCTTCTCCTGTACCTCTTCCAGATTCTTCTGGGCAGCCTCTGCATCTTTAGCAGCCTGCTCTACCGCTGCATCATACTGTTTCTGTGCTTCCTTTGCTTCCTCTACTGCAGTATCATAAGCTTCCTTCGCATCCTCATAGTCACCTTTCAGCTGCTCCAGATCCTTCTCTGCCTTCTCTACGGTATCCTTCGCATCCTCATAGGCCTTATCTGCATCCTCGATGGTCTCAGCACCCTCCAGCGCCTCCATCTGCTCCTCATATTCGCTCTTTGCATCCTCTACGATACCCTGAGCCTTATTGGCAGCATCCTCTGCATCCTCCAATACCCCGGATGCATCCTCAAACTTTTTATCCACTGCCTCTGCTGCATCTGTTACATCGGACAGGTCATCCTCAACCTTCTCAATTCCTGCCACAGCAATATTGGCACCTTCCTCATTCTTAGCAGCGGTTTCCAATTCCTCTGCTGCGTCCTGAACTGCAGTCTCTTCGTCAAGGGAATCCTCAGTCATTTCAATCTGACCTACCGCATCAATCACATTCTTTTCCGCAGTCTCAGCAGCCTCAGCCTTTTCCTGTACACTTTCTATGTTCTCTGCTACTGCATCCACTTTATCTGCAAGCTCGGGTGCGGTCTCTCCGTCAAGAGGAAGCACCTTAGGCTCTGCCTCATCAGCCTCTCCTGCCATTGCAGACATGGGAGTCATTGCAATTACGGTAGAAAGTCCGATCGATATTGCTCTAAGTACATTGCTGTTCTTTACCTTCATTTTCTTTACTCCTTTTCATCAAACAACATTTTTTCTTGCTTTATTACCTGATGCTAACATATACTACACTACCAAAAAAAGCAACTACTTGTGCATGAAAATCAACAAAGAGGGCGTAAAAATCAAATTTTCGTAAGTTTTTCGTGCATTTTACCGATTTCTTTGCTATAATATACGTAGAAAACTGCTGTCTGTTATGGAGGATATACAATGAACACAGCTATTATTGATGATGATTCTATGCTGGCTCAGCTCATGCATTTCACCCTTAATAAATATGCCGCAGAACACAATGATGAAATCAGCACTTCCGTTTTTGACAGCGGGGAAGCTTTTCTGCAGAATTTTGTTCCGAATAAATATGATATTGTGTTCATGGATATCTATATGGAGGGTATGTCCGGTGTGGAAACTGCCAGACGCATGCGTGCATTGGATAATGAGGTCATATTAATCTTCCTCACCAGCAGCGATGAGCATATGCCGGATGCCTTTTCCTGCCATGCCTTCGATTATCTTCTGAAGCCGGCCAAACCGGAACGGGTTTACCGCGTAATGGATGACTGTCTGGAGATTATCTCCAAACGGATTTCTTCCAATAACAGATATATTGAGTTTTCGGAAAACCACCGGGAGGTACGTGTGTATCTTCGCGATCTGGTCTCCCTGGAAGTAAACAATCATTATGTATATATCACCACCGTGAATGGCACGGAATACCATCCCAAGCAAAGCTTTTCCTCTCTTACAAAGGATATTACAGAGGAGAACTTCCTTCTGATCAATCGCGGTGTCATGGTAAATATGGATTATGTAGCAAATATTTCCGACGGAGAATGTATTTTAAAAAACAAAAGCTCCTTTCCCGTAAAGATTCGTGAAAAAAATGCTATCCAAAAGCAATGGATGGACTACACCTTCCGGAAAAAGAGCTCCTTATAGTGTCAGGTAATCTGTTCCAGACCTACCCTGATACATTCCAAAATATCATTGTATTCCATTAAAAGTGCGTCATTGTGTTCCGCAATGTATGCACTTTTTTCTTCCTTAGCCGCCATCTCCAGTTCCTTTGCCAGTCCGGACAAATGTGTGGCACCGATGGTCAGGGAGGTACTCTTCAGGGAATGGGCCGCAATCCGATATCCGTTCCAATCCGCTTCTTCACAGGTCATCACCAGCTTCTTTTTTCGCTCCTCGCCCTCACTGAAATATCCCTTCAGCATCTCGATATACATCTCCATACTGTCTGCACAATAAATCAGACCGGTTTCCATATCGATTTTGCCGGAAAACAGTCTCTGAAGGATCTGTTTTTCATTACCCGCCATGTCCTCCTGCAGAACTGTTTCCCCCTGCTCCACCAGCTTTTCCTTTGGCAGATACTTTAAGATCATCTGTTCCAGCTCGTTCGGATAAATCGGCTTTGGCAGATAATCGTCAAACCCTTCCTCCAGATATCTCTCCTTCGCCCCCTTGATTGCATTGGCGGTCAGCACAAGAACCGGAGTATTCACGTTGGGATTATCCTCCATGGCCTTCATCCGGTGCAGGGTCTCCACACCATCCGGCTCCGGCATCATGTGGTCCAGAAAAATCATGTCATACTTTGTGGTTCTAGTGAATTCCAGAGCAGAAAGACCACTCAGGGCACAATCCACCAGAATCCGGTTTCCCCGAAGCAGACCCTTTACCACATTCAGGTTCATCTGATTATCATCCACCACCAGGATTCTGGCATCCTTTGTCAGAAAGCCTTTCCCTGTTTTTTTGGGCCCTGTGGATTTGTTATGCACGGCAAGGCTTCCCATGGGCGTCGGGTCATCAATAACCTGCCTTATCGTTACGGTAAAGGTGGTTCCCTTCCCAAACTCGCTGTCCACATCTATGGTTCCGTTCAGCATTTCCACATATTTTTTCACAATAGACAGACCCAGTCCCGTACCCTCGATGGAACGATTAACGTGCTCATCCAGTCTGGTAAACATCTCAAATAACCTGGAAAGATCCTCCTTGCGAATGCCTTGACCGGTATCCGACACCGTTATTTTCAGCACAAGCTCTCCGCCCGCTGTTTCCCCGGATACCCGCAAACTCACGGTTCCTTCCCGGGTGTATTTTACTGCGTTGTTCAGGATATTCACCATGATCTGACGAAGCTTGACAGCATCCCCATGGAGTCCCACGGGCAGGGACTCATCCGCCTCCACCACAAAGGCCAGCTTTTTGCTCTCCGCCCCCACAGAAGTGATGGTTACTACATCGCTTATCACATCGGGCAGTTCAAAATGCTCCTCCACCAGCTCCATTCGGTCCGATTCGATCTTTGCAAAATCCAGAATATCGTTAATAATTGCCAAAAGACTTTCCGAAGCACTCTGGATATTGGTTGCATACTCTCTTACGGCAGGTGAGATTTCCTCCCTGAGAATCAGCTCGTCCATACCCACAATAGCATTCACGGGGGTACGGATCTCATGACTCATATTGGCCAGAAAGCTGGACTTCATTTCATTGGCACGAGCCACTCTGGCTGCCTCAACCCGTACCTGGTTACTGCGTCTGCAAAGCATCATGATCAGCTGAATCAGCAAAAAGAACATACCCATCAACAAAAAGACCCCGTCAAAGGCGGAATTGTTATGGTCCGGTAAATTTAACTGTATCAATTCCACAGCAGAAAAGATCAGCAGTCCGATAAAACCGATGGAAACTTCATGATACTCCTTATCATAACCTTTCACCATGTCGGTAATAATATAATAGAAGATAATTCCTATGACCACTCCAATCATGGAATTATTTGCAAACATGGTATCAATATAGCTGGCGTTGGTGGAAAAATGCAGGAAAGCAAAAAATACCGCATTGATCAGCAGGGCAATTTTCGATGCAAAAAAGACAACTGTATGACGGCGCTTCTGTACCCTGTCCAGATAAAACAGAAACGGAAAGGGAATCAGTGCTGTGGTCAGAAAGCTTAACACACCGTCTGCATATACAATCCCGAACACATATTCATACATCACGTTATCAAACAGCATCCAGAAGCCCACTGCGGCCAGACCAAGAGCCAGCAGCACAGAATCCGGACTGGTATGATACATAAAACACATAACTAAATTCAGCAGAATAGTGGCAACGGCCAGCATAATCAGTATCACTGCGGCAATCAGATTCATGCCGTACCGGTCAAAATAATAACGAAACACCCCATAGGTGTCACCGATAATCACCTGTGGAAGATTTCCGTTGTATTCATTCGGATCCCTGCGCACCACGGTCAGGGTTTTTCCTGCATCATCCCTGCATAGGGAAAACTGTATTGGAAAGCTCTTAACGGGCAGACCCGGCAGGTAATTATCCTCGCTGGTATAACGGTATCTCAGTAATCCGTCAATATAATAATCCGTGGATTTTGCGGTAATCATGGTCAGCACAGCATCATCCTGCAGAGTTTCCGGCAATATAGTCTCAAACTTCACTGTCTGCCCCTTGGGAGTATCCAGGTTAACGGGATAATCCACCGGGATCTTCTGTCCGTTGTCCATCACTATACACCAGTCGGAATCCAATATTTGTGTCCAGCTCAAAATATAGGTTCTTCCGTCCGAATTCCAGTGGGTCACCACGAAAAAGGCGAGGACGGCCACTGCGACCATCCCCACCATGATTCCTGTCATCCTTTGAAAAAAGGAAAATAAGCTTTTCTTCATAATCGATACCCTATACTAACCAATATGTTCAAAAAGATACTGCAGCACCTCCGGAGAGAAAGACTTGGCTTCGATTCCCACATCATACTGACCGTCCTCCCGTTTCTCCAAACGCTTGATCACCGCATACATGATCAGGGTATCCGCTACAATGATGATATCCTTGTCCAGAATACCGGGTACATTCTCCTGTAAAACAATTCCCATTCCCTTCGGGCTTACATTATTCACTTTGACCACAATTTTCTCCTGGGTATCACAAACTACAATCACGCCGGGAGTTTCATAGGCAATACGACCGATAGCTCTCTTTTCTTCCATAATAAATTCCTCCTCTGAAATTCATATACCTTCTTTTATATCCTAAACCGACAGAAAACAAAAAGCAATCCCTTTCCGAAGCCTTTCCTTTCTTTTTAATTATCTACAATACCTTGTCCACAGAATATACAAACACGCCATTTGATTTTCCCTTCAATGGGATCACTCCCACCTCCGTTACCTCCAGGCGGTCCTTAACTGCCTCATAAACCGCTTCGCTGATCAGAATCTGACCGGCCTTTGCATTGCTCTCCAGTCTGGCTGCCGTGTTTACCGTATCGCCGATGGCAGTGTAATCCATACGATATTCACATCCGATGTTCCCCACTACGGCTTCCCCACAGTTGACTCCGATACCAAAGCTTACGGTTTTGCCGAAGCGCTCCATCAGCTTCTTCTCCAGTTCCGCACTGCCTGCCGCAATATCCCTGGCGGTACAGACTGCCTTGTAAACATAATCCTCCAAGTCAAAGGGGGCATTAAACACTGCCATGGTGGCATCTCCCACGAACTTATCCAGCGTACCGCCGTTTTGAAAGATTGCATTGGTGGTCAGGCTTAAGTATTCATTCAGGATTTCCACTACCTGCTCCGGCTTCAGGCTTTCCGACATGGGAGTAAAACCACGGATATCCACAAACAATACTGCAATATCTCTTTTACTTCCGCCTAATTCCACATGGAATTCCCCTTTCCTGGACAGTTCCTCCACTACCTGGGGCGCCACATATTTTCGAAAAGCAGAAAGAACCTTTCTTCGCTTGATTTTCTCCAGAATATACCGTCTGAACACATGATACACATAAATAAGAAGAAGCAGAATCGGAAGCTCCACCACCCGGATGATTACTCCGTTTGCATAGCACAGCTTCCCGGCCAGAAGGTCTGCTGCCACAAATCCGACCAGCACCAAAGCACCGAAGCTTACCTTCATTCGGGAAATCAGCTCATAAAACAGAAGAACCGCCGCCGCAACCCCCAGAGCGTACCAGAGATTGGATAGGGGCAGTGCGGTTTTTCCTTCCAGAAGTGCTTCAAAGATGTTGGCATGGATCTCCACTCCATACATCTGGACGCCCCTCTGATTGGCCACATTGTAGGAATCCTGCATACCGGGGGCATAGGCTCCCATAAAAACCACCTTCCCGGTAAATGCCCTGGGGTCAATTCTCCCCTCCAGCACATCGCACAGGGATAGAATCTCATAGGCACCGCTTTTCCCGGAGAAGGTAAATCCCACCATATTGGAGGCATCGGTCCCTGGAAGCTCGGGCGAAATCCCCATCCTCTCACAATAATCCAGATAGCAGACCATTGCCAGGGAAGAAAAATGCTGCTCACCGTCTTCCATGCAAAGCTGTGTAAATCGAATATAACCATCCTTATCCTGTTGTGTATTGGCGTAACCATATTTGGTCACGCTCCGAAGCGCATCATAGGGATATTCCACCATTTCCAGATGATTTTTTACGATCACCGGTTTCCCCGCTTCGTCCAGGGTGATCGCATCCCGCTCCACCAGATTCACCGCAGTGATTACATTTCCGGCCTTTTCACAGGCTTTCGCAAATCGAAGGTCCGATTCCTCCTCCTTTTCCCCGATGTACAACATATCCAGCACAATGGATACCGGAATGGCGCCGTTCTCTCCGGTCAGGGTTTCCACCAGTCTTGCCGGAATCTCTCTGGTCCAGGCAGACGGATCCCCATATGCCGCCACGGTCTTTTCATCAATGGCCAGTATGGTCACATTATGATTCACCGGGGTGGGTACCTGATATAACCGGTCGGATAAAAAATGATCAAAGGAATACAATACACCGGATAATGACAACACAAATGCTGTCAGACAAAATAATATATCATGTATAAAGTGTTCCAAAGCGAAGTGCTTCTGATGGTTACTCAATGAATCATCCATCCTTTGTCAAAAAATGGTATACTTTACGCTATTTTACAATAATCACCTCGGGAATACAACGACAAAATTCTCCAAAATAATATAAACCCTCCCTAAAGACCAGCTTATTTTCTATCTTTCGCTCATAGGAAACGTTTTCAATATTGATAATTTGGAGCTTTTCTATATAATGATGTTAGGGTCAAAAGCCCCTAACCATCTTTGAAAGGAGATTCCATATGCTTTTTATTTTACAGACCGCCCTGGAGCTGGGCTTTTTGTATTCCCTGGTTCCCCTGGCGTTATTTATCAGCTTTCGAATATTAAATATTGCGGACATGACCACGGACGGCTGCTTCGTATTAGGTGCCGCCGTTTCCGTTACCATGGCAGCAGCAGGCCACCCCTTCCTTGGCATCGTCTGTGCCATGCTTTCCGGAGCCTGTGCCGGCATTGTGACCGCCTTTTTGCAGACCAGGATGGGCGTTCCCTCCATTCTGGCAGGTATTATCACCAATACCGGCTTATACACCGTAAACCTCATGGTCATGGGCTGGTCCTCCAACGTGAGCCTGTTAAAGACAGAAACCCTTTATACCATATTTAAAAAGACCGGTATCGGCAAAAGCTGGAATGAAGCCATTCTGTCCGGTCTGATTGTCATCCTGGTTGCCGCGTTGGTTTTTGCGTTTCTGGGTACCCGTCTGGGACTGATGATCCGGGCTTCCGGAGACAATATTGACATGGTCCGGGCATCCTCCATTAACCCTGCCTTCACCATTACCGTGGGACTGGCGGTTGCCAACTCCTTAACCGCTCTATCCGGCGCCCTGGTAGGTCAATACCAGAGCACAACGGATATCAACTCCGGTACCGGCATCGTAGTCGTTGCACTGGCATGCCTGATTATCGGTGAAACCTGCTTAGGTAAGAAAACCATTTTAAAAGGTGTCATCGCTGCCATCCTGGGCTCCCTGATCTATCGTACCATTTATGCAATCATCCTTTATACCAAGGTAATCCCCGTACAGGGATTAAAGCTTATGACCGCAGTGGTTGTTGCTCTGGCCATCTTTGCTCCCACCTTTAAGGACTGGCTGGCTTTCCAAAAGCAGAAAAAAACCGCAGGAAAGAGAGGACAGAAGAATGCTTGACATCAATCATATTTCCAAGACCTTTCATCCCGGCACCATCAGTGCCAAAACAGCCTTAAATGATTTATCCGTCCATCTGGCTCCCGGGGATTTTGTCACCATCATCGGCTCCAACGGCGCCGGGAAATCCACTCTGTTCAATGCGGTGGCCGGCTCCTTCTACGTGGATGCGGGAACCATTACCTTAGACGGCAGGGATATCACCTACCTTCCCGAACACAAGCGTGCCAAAATCATCGGCCGCATGTTCCAGGATCCCCTGAAGGGTACCGCTCCCAATATGACCATTGAGGAGAATCTTGCCCTTGCCTATGTACGTTCCGGAGAAAAGTCTTCCCTGTTCTCCACTTTGAAAAAGAAAGACAAAGACATCTTCCGGGAGAGGCTCGCCCTCCTGAACATGGGTCTGGAGGACCGCTTAAAGCATCCTGTGGGACTCCTGTCCGGCGGACAGCGCCAGGCACTGACCCTGCTTATGGCTACCATGTCCACCCCGAAGATTCTTCTTCTGGATGAACATACTGCTGCTCTGGATCCGGGTACTGCGGAAAAGGTGCTGGAACTGACCAAACATATTGTGGAGAAGGACCACATTACCTGTATGATGATTACCCACAATATGCACCAGGCTCTGGAGCTGGGAAATCGAACCTTCTTAATGTCCGACGGCAACATCGTTCTGGATGTAAAGGGCGAGGAACGAAAAGGACTTACCGTAGATGATTTGCTGGATAAATTCCGTCAGGGCACCGGAAAAGATCTTGACAACGACCGTATCCTTTTGTCCACCTGATAAAAAAAGTATTGAAATTCTCGGAAAATCGTATTATATTTTCCTTGTTTCTTTGTGTCAGACCCTTCAGAACACAAATGGAAACAGGGAGGAAAACATATGAAAACAAAGAGAATTTTCGCCTTGCTTCTTTGTCTCGCACTCTGCCTTTGCTTTGCAGGTTGCGGAGAGAAAAAGGAAGACGGCTCCATCAAGGTTGCAATCGTGAAACAGATGGATCACATTTCACTGGATTCCATTGCTGACAGTATTGCAAAAGAACTGGATGCAATCGCTGCAGAAAAGGGAATCACCATCCACTACGAAATCTATTCCGGACAGAATGATCAGTCCACCTTAAAACAGATTTGCGACCAGGCCATTGCAGACCGTGTAGATGCAATCATACCTATCGCAACCCTGGCAGCCCAGGTTGCCACCATTTCCGCAAAGGATACCAAAACCCCTGTTATTTACGCAGCGGTTTCCGATCCGAAAACAGCGGAACTTACCGGACTGGACTATGTGACCGGTACCTCCGATGCACTGAACACGGAGCTTATTATGAATATGATGCTGGCTGAAAATCCGGACATCAAAAAGATTGGTCTGCTTTATTCCCAGAACGAAGTAAACTCCGAGGTTCCCGTTGCCGATGCAAAGGCCTTCTGCGCAGCACACAATATCGAAGTGGTAGAAGCTACCGGCAATACCAACGAGGAGGTTATCTCCGCAGCTGCGACCCTGATTGCAAACAAGGTGGAGGCAGTCTTCACCCCTACCGATAATGTGATCATGGCAGCAGAGCTTGCCATTTACCAGTCCTTTATCGATGCGAAAATTCCCCACTATGCAGGCGCAGAGGAATTCGTTATTCAGGGCGCTTTCACCACCTGTGGTGTGAATTACCCCAACCTTGGTACCCTGACTGCGGATCTTGCATATCAGGCAATTTCCGAAGGACTTACGGACATGAAGGATATGTACCTGGTAGACGGCGGCCTTATCACCGTGAACTCCGAGACCGCTCAGGCAATCGGATTGGATTACACCTGCCTGGATCAATTTGGTAGTGTTTCCACCGTTACCACCTCTTTGACAAGAGAATAACCATTTTTACGGAACCAAAAAACTCAGCCCCTGCTCCAAACGGATACGGGGCTGAGTTTTTTTGCTCTTTTCCCATGCGCTATACTCTGGAACGGCTGCAGGTGAAATACAATAGCTGATATTCCTTTCCAACCTCTTCCAAAAATTTTTTTCCGGCCGCCATCTTTGTATCATCCAGATTCGTAAAGGGGTCATCCATAATCACAGCAGGCTTTTCCTCCGGATACATGGCATCCACCAATGCCAGTCGCAGGCACACTCCGGTCAGATCCCGGTAGCCTGCACTTAAAGTATTTAACTCCCTCTGCTTTCCCTGCTCCTCATAGGTCACCCTGGTGGTGGCATCCATGTGATAAAGCTCTCCATGTCCGCCGGTAATCATCTCGTAATACCGGGTAAAGCTTTGTAAAAGCGGTTTTGCATACTTTGCAATCATATTCTCCCGGGCCTTTTCCAAATATGCCTTGGCACTTTCTACCGCATCATATTTCTTTTTCTGAGCAGCCTGAATCTCACGCAGATTTTCCAGCTCCGCCTTCTGATTCTCCCACTCATCATATTTCACACCCAAGTCATTCATTCTGGAAATATATTCCGAGACAGCATCCGTACAATGCTCCAGCTCCCCACGACAGGCAGACATTCTTGCACTGATCTCCTCCAAAGAAGGAAAATCCCGGGGAATCTCTTCCCGGAACATTCGGATATCATTTTGCGCTTCAAACTGCTCCAAACGTTTTTTTGCCTCATTTAAGCTTCCCTGTCTGGTCTGCAGGATACCCCGATGCTCCTGAATCGTCTCCACCTGCTTACGCAAATCCTCTTCTATGGAAAATCCAAGAGAACGCAAAAATGCCTGAATGCGGCTCTCACATTCCACCCGTTCCTCCTTCTGCTTCAGATATGCCTTCTCACCGGCTTCCAGCTTTTGAAACGTCTGAATACCTGTTTTTATCTGCATCATTTCTTCCAGATAAGAGGATGTACGGGCTCCTGCACGGAAGCGCTCCACGAATTCATCAATGGACTGCTCCAATTGCTGCATCTTACTCCTGCCGGGTAAATTGCCTGCCCTCTCCACTCTCTCCTTCAGATTTTTATATTCCAGGGCTTCCTCCAGAATTGCCGAAAGCGCAGAAAATACAGTAACCTCCTGAAATTCCCTGCCATGCTTTGACAGGTATTGTTCGGTATCCGCATCCACCCGGGCAATAAAGCCTTTACTCTCCTCCAGCTGCAGCTCCAGGCTACGAATCCGTTCCTTTCGAAGCTCCTCCTCCGGGTTTGGTTTTTTACTCTGCATCCATCCGAATACAATCAATGCCGCCCCAAGCACCATCAGGATAATTCCAACAACTGTAGGAAGCATGAATAGACCAATCACACCAAATAAGAAAAGAATGCCTCCCATGGCAGCCCACAGCAGGAAGGTCTTTCCCGCCGTATTTCCTCCGCCGGTGGCCTGCAGGGACAGAAGAGACGCTTCCAAAAGACCCAGGGACTGTTTTCTGGTGTTACGGTCATTCCATACAGTGGTTTTCTCCGAAACCTCCCCCGGATTCTCCTCTCCGAACTGCTGCTTCAGTGCTTCCAACCGACTCCGATCCGCCTCTGACACCTGGTTTTTCAGGATTTCCTCCTGCATGGACTGCAGCGTTTTCACCTGATGAAGCTTTTCTTCCAGCTCCTGAGCGGAGGGATATCCCTCTCCGAAATATCGCTTTAATACAAGGTACTGGGTTTTGTCCGTATCGGATAACGCCAGGGATTCCTCACGGCTTTTACACTTTTCAAGCCGCACACATTCTTCTCCGTACTGTTCCAACAGCTCTTCATCGGGAATGTCCCCCGGAAAAAAGCTCCGGGCCTCCTCCACCAGGGCCCCTTTTTCCGACACAGCCTCCCGAAGCCGGCTCCACTCCGCCCGCTTCGCCTCCATGGCCTCGATGCCCGCCACCTGCTTCTGGGTTCCGGAAAGTCGGTCCATTTCCTCCCGAAGGCTTTCTCTCCGGCTTCGCTCAGACTCCAACAGCTCTCCGATCTGATCCAGGGATGTACCAATCTCTCTGCCGGAATTTACCAGCATCTCCAGCCGGGTAATTTCATTCTCATTCCGTTTGATGGAACCGGTGATACGTTTGGGTGTCAGCTCATTGGACACTCTGGTCAATCGCTCAAAAGCATTCTCATACTGATTAATATCATCCGTTACATCCGACAAATTACCAATTTTTGCGTGAATATCATCGGTAGCCACTGTTTCGCAATCTCTCTGGGAGATAAAAGCCGTCCGAAGGAAGGAATTCCTGTCGATTCCAAACAATTCCTCCCCAATGGCCTCAGAAAAATCTGCACTGGGCAGATTGGTATCCAGATCTCTTAACTCAAAAGGTGTTTCCGAGTCAAACATCCTGGTAATCCGATACCGTTTCCCCTGTACCTCAAAATCCAGGGAACCTCCGAAGGCTCCTCCCTGCCAGGGGGCATATCGTTTCCGTTCATTTTCTTCCAGACTCCGCTTCCGCTCTCCGTCCAGTCCGTAAAACATGGCACGAATAAAAGCTGCAAACGTACTCTTTCCCCAGCCGTTATCCTGACAGATATAGTTTACCCCTTCCGTAAAGGTGTACTCATAATCATGGAGTCTTCCGAAATTCTCCACATGACATTTTAAAAGCTTCATGACTACTCCACCTCCTCACCGGCCAGCGCCTGAAGACCATACCGGATAATCGTTGCCTTGTCCTCTTCCGAAAGCCCGGTATCCGCCATCACCAGTCGGATAAATTCTCCCTTAAGTGTCTCATCCAGTCGATAATCCTCCAGAGACACCCGAAGTCTTGACTGATCCTCCATTTTTACAAAGTAGTAATCATTTCGAAACCGGCTCAGCAAGTAATCCAAATCCTTCTCACATTCCACATCCACGGTACCGGTCAATACAATTTTCACCAGACTGCTTTTTTCACAACCCTCAGCCTCCAATGCAGCGGATATACAGGGAACTATTTCTGCAGAGGTAGTGCAATCCGATATATCCGCCTCCACGGTGTATAACCTTCTTTTGGCAAAGGGAATAAACTGATGGGTATATTTTCGATTCTCCCCATCAATATCCAAAAGTACAAAACCATGCTCCCCGCATTCATCAAACCCCCTGCCCTCCAGACAACCGGGGTAGCAGTAGGTTCCTCTGGCATCCAACTGTTTCTGTTTATAAGAATGCACATGTCCCAGTGCCAGATAATCGATTCCTTTGTTCTGCAGAGATTTCAAATGAACCACCTCTGCCCTATCCTTCCCCATGGCCTCAGCTTCCTGTCCATGCAGCATGACCACATTAAAACGGCTTGTATCCAGAACCAGAGAATGATAAATACTTCCTGCATTCTCCGCGCAAAGCTCCACCCCGGCAATGGTAATACCGCCCAGATTGTAATAGCTCCAGTCCTTCTGAAACATATGGAGATTTTCCGGCAGCTTTTCCACCTCAGCCAGGAAATTATCGTTATCATGATTTCCTTTCAAATAATAGAACTGCATCTGCGGGTTGCTCCGAATATAGCTTAACACAGCATTGGAAGCGGTCCTGCTCACATTCTTTGTGTCAAACAGGTCCCCGGCTATCAGAACGGCATCCACACCATGAGCCGCCCCAAAGGCAATCATATCCTCAAAGGTTTGCAGCAGCTCTGCTTTTCGTTCCCTGCTCCTGTGTTCCAGCTTGGACATTTTGGAATCCAGATGCAAATCCGCACAATGAATCATTCTCATAAAATAACCTCCCTACACTCCTTCTCCGAAACATCACCCTAGAAGAATGACAGAATGCCCAATACATAAATCACAAGGATAGCAGCCGGTACCACAATACAAAAAACCGGCTTCATCCAATTCTGTATTTTCAGACCTCGTCCCTTGTTCGCCTCCTGTACCAGCTTATCCCACCCCCAGCCAAAACGCTGATTGGTGCAGAACAGCGCAATCACCAGCGCACCCAGGGGCAGTAGATTGGTGCTTACGATAAAGTCCCAGAAATCCAGGAAGGAAGAGCCCTCCCCAAAGGGATGGAAGGGTATCACGCCGAAACCCAGGGCAGTAGTCAGAGCCAAAAGGAATACTACAATTCCGCAAATGACACATCCCTTTTTTCTGGACCACCCCGTCAGCTCTCTGACACAGGCCAGAATGTTTTCACACACCGCAAGCTCTGTGGAAAATGCGGCAAATACCATAAACAGGAAGAACAGGCTTCCCCAGATTCTTCCGCCGGGAACATGTAAAAATACGGTGGACATGGTATCAAACAGTAATGCCGGTCCGGAGGTTACCTGCAGCCCGTATGCCGTGCAGGAGGGAAAGATAATCAGGCCTGCAACAATTGCCACAAAGGAATCCAACAGCACAACATTCACGCTCTCTCCAAGAAGGCTTCGATCCTCGCCCAGATAGCTTCCGAAAATGGCCATCGATCCAATTCCAACGGAAAGGGTAAAGAACGCCTGATTCATGGCTGCTACCACTACAGATAGATTCAGCTTTGAAAAATCAGGTACTAAGTAAAACAGATAACCCTCCGCAGCACCCTCATAGGTACCGCTTTTCACTGCCAGAAGCAGCATCAGAATCAACAAAGCGCACATCATGTACTTGGTCGCCTTCTCCAGTCCCTTCTGAAGCCGGAAGGTCAGAATAAAGAACCCCAAAATAACCGCTATAGCCAGATAAGACACATTAATGACCGGATTGGAAATCATATTTACAAAACCCAGGGAATCCACATTTCCGGTAAGAAAACTCACAAAATAATACATCATCCATCCGGTTACCACTGTATAAAAGGCCATCAGACAAACATTACCGATTAATGCTGCATATCCGTGAAGATGCCACTTCTGTCCCGGCTTCTCCAGCTTCTGATACATTCTCACCGGGCTTGCCTGGGCCGCTCTGCCCAAAGCAAATTCCATGGTCATTGCAGGCAGACCCAAAAGTACCAGACATAGCAGGTAAACCAGTACAAAGGCGCCACCGCCGTTTTCCCCAACCATCCAGGGAAACTTCCATACATTTCCACATCCAATGGCACATCCCGCACTCAACAGGATAAAACCCAATCTGCTTCCTAATCTTTCTCTTCCCATACTACCTGTAATCTACTCCCTTTCTTTGATTTTAATCCTATTATCATTTCAAGCAGTTTTCATCCGTTTATTCAGGGCTGCCTGATATCCCAGGCACAATACAACCACCAGCAGACCAACTGCGTCCGTCATGAGCGCGGGATGAAGCAGTAACAATCCGCCTGCAGCAAGAATCCACCGAAGTAGTACAGATATTTTCGAAAAACAATACCCTTCCATTGCAGCCGCCACAGCAAAGACCCCTACGAAGGATGTAATTGCAATCTGCACAACCTGCCAAATCGTTGTATCGATAAAGAGCATGGCAGGATTAAAACAGAACATATATGGTACGATAAACACAGCAATCGCCAGCTTCGATGCATTGAAGGCGGTTTTCATGGGCTTTCCCTTTGCAATGGCAGATGCCGCGTATGCTGCAAGCGCCACCGGAGGAGTAATATCCGCCACGATACCGAAGTAAAATACGAAGAAGTGTGCAGCAATGGTGGGAACACCCATACGAATCAGAATAGGTGCGGTAGTCGCGGCCATAATACAATAATTTGCGGTAGTAGGTACGCCCATACCCAGCACAATACAACAAAGCATGGTAAGTACTAACGCTATAATCAGCTTGTCACCGGCAATCCCTACGATTGCATTAATCAATTCATTTGCCAAGCCCGTCATGGTAATGGTGCCAGCAATGATACCTGCCATACCACAGGCAGCACCGACGGTAATGGTGCTCTTTCCACCCGCAATCAACGCATCCATAATCTTCCGAGGGGTGATTCGGTTCTCTTTATTAAATATACTGACACCAATGGAAAGCAGAATCGCACAGGCTGCCGCTTTCTGCATTGTCATATAATTTCCGGATACCCAGACTACCAACATCACCAAAGGCAATAACAAATACAGCTTTTTCACCAGAAGACTCATCTTGGGAAGCTCGTCCTTCGGAATCCCTTTTAAGTTCAGCTTTCGTGCCTCCAGATGAACACAGATAAACACACCGGCAAAATACAAAATCGCAGGAAGAACTGCTTTTCCCACAATATCGGAATAGGGAACACCTACAAAATCTGCCATCAAAAAGGCGGCTGCACCCATAATGGGAGGCATAATCTGTCCACCTGTAGAGGAAGCTGCTTCCACCGCTCCGGCAAATTCCGGGGTATAACCGGTCTTCTTCATCATGGGGATGGTTACGGAACCGGTGGTAACAGTATTTCCTACGGAGGATCCGGACACCATACCACAAAGGGCTGAAGAGATAACAGATACCTTTGCAGGACCACCGGCAAAACGGCCTGCAATAGAGTTTGCCAATTCAATGAAAAATCCGGAAATACCGATTCGCTCCAGAAATGTACCAAATATGATAAATACCACGATGTATTTGGAACACACATTTACGGGAGTGGAAAAAATACCCTCTTTTGTATAAAACAAATTTCTCACGAAATATCTGAGACGCAGGAAGAAATCCGGATTGGTAAGACCGTAAACCATGGCGTAGATTACAAAAAAACCTGCCACATACAAAATTGGCATACCAACACATCGTCTGGTTACTTCTACCAAACCGATGATACCCACAATACCAATGGCAATCTGATACCATTCAAATCGGGTTCCCTGATTCACAATTTCCTTGGCATTCAAAGTGAAATAGAAGAACGCCGCCGAGGTCACCACCATCAGAATGATGTCGTATATGGGCATGTGGTTGACCTTCTGCTCCCCCTTCTTTGCGGGGAAGATTAAGAATCCCATGAGGATAATCATACCCATGAAGGAGGTTAGTCTGATTTCCTCTAAAAATGTGGCAAACAAAGTCACATAAATGCACCACAGTGCAAAGAATCCCAAAATCAAATCCACTACAACCTTGGGTTTTCCCACCCAGATTCTCACGTTGGACTCACGGTCATACTTCCGCATTACCATGTCAATGTCTTCATGAATGGAATGATCCTTCTCATCCACAAAACTATCATAATTATCTAATTTCTTTTCTTCTTCCAACTCAAACTGTAATTCTCTATCAATTAATTCTTTTTCAAGTTCTTTTCTGTTCTTGCTCACACCTTCACTCCTATCTGCGTTTGGTTGTGTCTTAATCACTCAAGTGTCTCAACTGTGAAACCCTGCTCAGCGTAATACCTGGCTGCACCCTTGTGGAACGGAACAGACCTTGTTCCGGTAGCATTCTCCAAGGTAAGCTCGCCACCCTTCGCATTTTCTAAAGTGATATTTTCCACATGATCAAAAATAGCAGATGTTAAATGATATACCGTTTCTTCCGGTACTACAGCTGATACAATGAGTACTGCCTTTACTGCAATCGTCTGCACCGGTTCATTTTGACCGGGATAGGTTCCCGCAGGAAGCTCCTTGGCACTGTAATAGGGACATTCCGCCATAATAGCATCTCTTACTTCCCCGTCAATATTAATCAGATAGACACCGTTTGTGGTAGCAAGCTCCGTGATAGCGGAAGTGGGAGCACCGGCTACAATGAAAGCCGCATCGATTCTTCCATCCTTCAATGCCTCCTTGGAATCTTCAAAGGACTGATACTGGGGCTTAATGTCATCCAAAGACAATCCGGCACCTGCCAATACATCCAAAGCATTAAAATACACACCGGAGCCGCTGGCACCGATGGAAACCTTCTTTCCCTTCAAATCGGAAACCGACTGAATCTTCTCGTCCATGGTAAATAACTGAACGGTTTCATCATATAAAGATCCAAGCACCCTGAAATCATGGATTGCACCATCCTTTTCAAAGGCTCTTGTTCCGTTCCATGCATAGGTCATTACATCCGACTGCGCAAATCCCAGCTGATAATCGCCATCCTGCAGGCTCTGAATATTCACCTTGGAACCTCCGGTGGATACTGCCGTCACCTTAACCCCAGCATAATTTCGCATATACTGAGCCAACACACCACCGTACGCATAATAGGTTCCGGCCGTTCCGCCGGTTCCAAACATCATTCGGGAAGAAGTACTGCCACAGCCGCTCATGGTCACAATTGCACCGATCAGCATTGCCAGCAAAATACGAAATCCCTTTCCCTTCCTTCTCTTCATTCTTCCTATCTCATTTATTATTTCAGTTTCCCCAATCATCAAAACGAAATACCTCTCTCTCATCATCTTTCAGAATATAATCCCAATCTGACAGCATGTCAAA
>CALYSH010000006.1 GCA_945485625.1 uncultured Lachnospiraceae bacterium
ATAAAGCAAAAACGCTCCGCGAGGATGCGCACTCGCACGAGTTGAAATATGTCGCTTGTACGACCGCGCTCGGCGCGAGAGTTTCGCAAGCGAAACTCTTTGTTATAGAGCGAATCAGATGCAAGCACCCCTGCAACGAAAATCCGTTGCTTCCGGAGAAGGGAACAATGGACCTTTACAGCATAAAAACATGGAGAAAAATACACAAATCACGGGGAAGAGGATATGATATAGTAAGAATCGTTATTCTGGGATGTGAAAATGTTGAAGGATGGTGAAAACAGAATATCTGTGGAATTCAGGGACGGAGTGTGTGAAAAATGGCCTGTATTTAACAGAAAGTATACCGTGACGCATTCCGATGAAACCGCTGAAATATTTGTGACAATCGGGATGGAGTATGCAAGGGATAAATACAGTGCCATGCGCGACGAGGTGATTCTGCATTTTCTGTGCTGCAATAATTGCATAAAAATGATGGGGTACGTTCAGATCGATGTTCCCGGAAGATATTTTGACAGAGAGAAGAGAAAAACTATTTTTTGCAGGGAAATGCCAAAGGCACTTCAGGCAGTGCGTTATGCGGACCGGATTTTTTTTGATGCCCATGAGGAGCTGGATCAGGCATCGGTATGGATTCAGTTTGTGTCGGATGATTTCGCCTACAGTAAGGCCTATTGCTTTGGAAAAATGAAGGACTACTGTTGCTGATAAGAAGGATATTCAGAACCCGCTCTGGTTTGCGGGTCCTTTTTACAGGTGTGCCTTGCGGCGCACGTTTGTAGGATACTTTGCTCCCTATACGATAAAAAGCTCCGCATGAGCGGAATGATGTGGCATGTATGATTTCGCCCGGTGCGAGAGCGTCCCGGGCGAAACTTTTTTCGGGGAAATATGCAACGGAAGGAATATCGCGTCTGTTAGGATGAGTGCGCAAATAAAGGAGGAACCCTTTTGTACTTTAAGGAATCGGGAGGACGCAGGGGAGTGTGTAAATGATACCCTTTGGAAAGCCTGGAGAGTAATTCCGCCGCATTTTGGGGCATTTCTTTCCAAAATATGCAGAAATACAGCCATTTCCAGACTACGCTTTGAAAATGCGGAGAAGAGACATGGGGTAGTGTCTGAACTGAGTACGGAAATGGAGCAATGTATTCCGGATCGTTTTGGAGAAGCGGAAATGGAGAACCGGACGCTGGTAATGACTTTAAACCGGTTCTTGGACAAGCTGCCAAAGGAAAAGCGACTGATTTTTATGCGGCGGTACTGGTACGGGGAGTCCGTGGCGGAAATTGCAGGACAATTTGAAATCAGTGAATCTAAGGTGAAGTCATCCTTATTCCGGACAAGGAATTTATTGAAATGTTATTTGCAAAGGGAGGGATTTGAAGAATGAAAGGATATGATTTGATCATCGCAATGGGACAAGTATAGGGGAAACCGGTTATTCGGAATTGGAGGGAAAGGAGGTGAATCCGTTAAAATGATATGTTGAATGACATGGAATCAAAATGAAATAGTATCTTTTTTTTGGAACAGACTTGTGATATACTGACAAGAGGAAGGCGTTCGTTTATTACACGGGTGCAAAAAAGGGTACAAAGGGAGAAACATATATGAGTAAAGAAGCCTATGATAAGAAAATGCGGGAAAAATTACGCAATGTAAGAGTGGAGGAAAAAATAAAGCTTTCTTTTTCGGCGGCGGTGCTTTCGTTCTCTATATTCGCAATATTGGCGATTTCAAATGTGTTGGTATATGCACATATTGCAGGGGGAGGGGTCTTTTCTTCTCCGATTCGTATCTTTGATTTTTTTCTGATGATTTCCACATTGATTTTTACTGCTGTAGTTTTCCGGATGATTCGTGTGAATCTTGCGATGCTGATTGTGGAACCCATCGAAGAAATCCGGAAGGTTATCAGGCAGCTGAAGCATGGGAATTATTCCACGGAGATTGACTATAGAAGCGGAGATGAAATGGGTATGCTGGCTGATGACCTGCGGGAGGCATGCGGGCATATGCATAAGGTCATTGTGGACGCGGGATATGTTCTTGGACAGGTTGCAGAGGGCAACTTCACCGTGGATTCTCAGGAAAGAAAGCATTACCTGGGTGAATTCCAGGCTCTGATAGAGGCAATGGATCAGCTGAAAAGCCAGATGAGTGAAACCCTGCAGCAGATTCAGGCGGCATCGGAACAGGTGAATGTAGGTGCGGAGCAGCTTGCCAGCAGTGCGCAGGAACTGGCAGAGGGTGCTACCAATCAGGCCGGTGCCATTGAGGAATTGGCGGCTACCATAGAAAATGTAACCCATATTTCCATGGATAGTGCATCCAACGCGCAGAAGGCGGCATCAAGCGCTATGACTGCAGCAAAGGGAGCTCAGAAGACCCGTCAGGGTATGACCCGCATTACAGAAGCTATGGGACGAATCAATGCAACCTCCAGAGAGATTGAGAAGATTATTGCAACCATTGAAGAAATTGCATTTCAGACCAATCTGTTGTCACTGAATGCATCCATTGAGGCAGCAAGAGCAGGAGAAGCGGGAAGAGGCTTTGCAGTTGTTGCGGAGGAAATCGGTACTTTGGCGGCTGACAGTGCCAAGGCTACGGTTTCCACGAAAGCGTTGATTGGCAAATGTATTGCGGAAGTAACAGAGAGCAATGAAATTGTAGAGAGTACTGTAGGAACCATCAATACTTTGCTGGAACATGTTGAGGGTGTGTCCGAGATGGCAAAGGGAGCTGCTGAAGCAGCAAAGACCCAGGTGGAGATGCTGCAGGAGATTGAAGAGGGAATGAATCAGATTACGGAAGTGGTTCAGAATAACTCTGCTACTGCACAGGAAACATCTGCAGTGAGCCAGGAGCTTTCCGGCCAGGCTACCATGCTGGAGGAAATGGTTCGCCGCTTCGATATCTAGGGACGTTGTTTCTGCCACGACCATCGCCCATTGTCATGTGCAATCCCATTGGCCTTGCATAATGACGTAGGATTGATTCGCATTTAGAATTCATTCGGAAGCATTCTTGGCTAAGATTCTTTCAATCACACCACGGGGTGTCCCGGTCAGGCGGTTTATCTGCCGAATCGAGACGCCTTTTTTATGTATTAGAAGTATATTTCGATTGCGTGCGATTAAAGAGAGCTTTTGAAATTCGGTAGGGCTACTACAGTTGCTCACTTCCTGAATGATATCTTTGGCGATGTCATCAGGGAGACGTTTGCGCATCTGATCGATATCCAGACACTTGTCATCAGAATCGGTCAGATGCAGTGTTTGAAATTGCTCCCGACCACCGATAATGCTTAAAATGAGGGCCGTGTCGGTCGGCCCTCCAAAGTGATTTTGATAATCATAAAAGCTGCTCCAAAGGTATGATGCTCCCGGTGCAGGTTCCAAGCCTGCTTTTGTAGGATTAAAATGAATGTATTTTGCCACTGTGAGTAGGTAACGTTCGCTATCAACAGGCTCGCTGAAATAGCGACCATTTTGAACAAAACCTGTGCGGTCATATTTCATATTAAACCAAATGGCGTAGGAGGTGTTTAGGCGTCGAAATATGGTTTCAAGTGAATATTCGGGAGAGTGGCGGATGAGAAGATGGACATGATTTGACATAAGACAATAAGCCAAAAGTTCAAATTGACATTCCTGTTTATAATAGTTTATGAAATCCAAATATTTTTCATAATCTCTTTTTTCTTCAAATAATAATTGTCTGTCAGCCCCCTTGATGACAACATGGTATGTACGGGTGATGGATTTTTGCCTGGCATTTCTTGGCATACAATACCTCCTGTGTTTATTGATTTTACATGATTTGGTTAATATGGTTGAATGAATTGGTTGATTTACCATGAAAAAAAGAATAGTGCAGTTATTCTGCGAAAGAAGATATTTTTACTATATACGATTATTTAAAAAAGTAAATACCAAATGTTGTGTTTTTTTATTTTATGTGGTAGCATTTAAACGTCATGTTTTGT
This sequence comes from uncultured Lachnospiraceae bacterium, assembly GCA_945485625.1. Classification (GTDB taxonomy): domain Bacteria; phylum Bacillota; class Clostridia; order Lachnospirales; family Lachnospiraceae; genus Acetatifactor. The sequence continues at coordinate 3,998 of CALYSH010000006.1, forward strand.
AAATCTTAGTGTTTTAAGTAATACATTAAAAGAGAATAAAAAAAGAGGGATGTATTCTGCCGTGTATCAGCAAGCGGGAAGCAGCGTGGCAAAAGGGCGCTCCTCGTGGCAGAAGAAACGTCCCCAAGGAGGCTATATGAAACTGGGAATCGTGGGACTTCCGAATGTTGGAAAAAGTACCTTGTTTAATTCATTGACAAAGGCAGGCGCACAGGCTGCCAATTTTCCGTTTTGTACCATTGACCCCAATGTGGGTGTGGTAGCGGTGCCGGATGAAAGAATAAAGCTTTTGGGAGAGCTCTATCACACAAAAAAGGTGACTCCCGCAGTAATCGAATTCGTTGATATCGCCGGTCTGGTAAAGGGTGCATCCAAGGGAGAGGGTCTTGGAAACCAGTTCCTTTCCAATATTCGCGAGACCGATGCAATTGTGCATGTAGTAAGATGCTTCGAGGATACCAATGTGATTCATGTGGATGGTTCCGTAGACCCTATCCGTGATATTGAAGTCATCAATCTGGAGCTGATTTTTGCAGATTTGGAAGTGCTTGAGAGAAGACTATCCAAGGTGTCCAAGGCTGCAAGAATGGATAAGTCCCTGCAGAAGGAGGAAGCATTTTTAAACCGTATCAAGGAGCATCTGGAAGGTGGGAACAGCTGTAGAAGCATGGAAATCACGGATGAAGATGAGCTCGCTTTAATGAAGGATTATAATTTCCTTACCTATAAGCCGGTGATCTATGCTGCAAACGTTTGCGAGGATGATCTGGCGGATGACGGTGCAGGAAATGATATGGTGAAACGGGTCAGAGAGTTTGCCGGGGCAGAGGGCAGCGGAGTATTTGTTGTCTGTGCGAAGGTGGAAGAAGAGATTTCGGAGCTGGATGATGAGGAAAAGGCAGAGTTTCTGGAAGCGATGGGACTTTCTGTATCCGGTCTGGACAAGCTGATTGCTGCAAGCTACGATTTGTTAGGATTGATGAGCTTCCTGACTGCGGGAGAAGATGAGTGCCGTGCATGGACTATCAAAAAGGGTACCAAGGCGCCTCAGGCCGCGGGAAAGATTCATACGGATTTTGAAAGGGGATTTATTAAGGCCGAGGTGGTCAACTACAGGGATCTGTTGGAGCAGGGCTCTCTGGCTGCTGCAAGGGAGAAGGGTCTCGTTGGTATGGAGGGAAAGGATTATGTGGTAAAGGACGGAGATGTTATTTTGTTCCGATTTAACGTATAGAGAAACCACTCCCTGCCATTTTTTGAAGTGATAGATGTGGTGGTTGCCCCACTTGTCACCACAATATATAGTAAAATGCGTGAAACGCCCTATTTTAGGGCGTTTTTTTAATGCCTTTTTGAAAAAAATATGAAACATTTTTCTTGATTTTACTTGCCAAATGCTCTATTTTATATTAAAATCAAGTTAAAAGTGGGTGAAAGTGGTAGAAAGTGTCACAAAGTGGTGGATTCGAAGGGTGAAACACCTGCTTTTGATGGGTGGTGATTGATGTGTTTATGAGCGAGTACAATCACACAGTGGATGCAAAGGGCAGGTTGATTATTCCTTCAAAGTTTCGCGAGATTTTAGGAGACGAATTCGTGATTTCCAAGGGAATGGATGGCTGCTTATTTGTGTATGCAAATGATGACTGGAAAGCCTTCGAAGAAAAACTCACATCACTGCCATTGATTAACAAGGAGGCAAGGCAGTTTGCCCGTTTCTTTCTGGCCGGTGCGGCTCAGGTGGAAGTGGACAAGCAGGGAAGAATTCTTTTGCCGGCTTCCCTGAGAAGCTTCGCAAACCTGGACAAGGATGTAGTGCTGGTAGGCGTAGGAAGCCGAATTGAAATCTGGGATAAAGAGAAATATGAGGCACTGTCCGCAGATGAGAATATGGATGACATTGCCAATGCCATGGAGGCTCTGGGCTTGACAATTTAAGCAGAATCAGATGAAAAGGATATGGTGATTTGGTATGGAAGAGAGAACGTTCTCACATTACTCCGTTATGCTGCAGGAGACCATAGAGGCATTGAATGTCAAAGCGGATGGCATATATGTGGACGGCACACTTGGTGGCGCGGGACATTCCTCTGAAATCTGCAAAAGACTTTCCTCGGGACACTTGTACGGAATAGACCAGGATGAAGCAGCAATATGTGCCGCAGGAAAAAGACTGGAGCCCTTTGGAGAAAAGGTTACCATACTGAGAGATAATTACTGCAATGCCGGGGCCGCCCTTAGGAGGCTTGGCGTGGAGCAGGTGGATGGAATCGTTTTAGACCTGGGTGTTTCCTCCTATCAGCTGGATACCGAAGAGAGAGGATTCTCTTACCGGTTTGATGCACCGTTAGATATGCGAATGGATACCCGTCAAGGCTTGACCGCAAGGGATATTGTAAATGGTTATTCGGAGATGGAACTGTTTCGGATTATCCGGGATTACGGAGAAGACAGATTCGCCAAGAACATTGCGAAGCACATTGTGCAAAGCAGGCAGAAGAAGCCCATTGAAACCACCTTTGAATTGAATGAAATCATTAGGGCAGCAATACCGGCTAAGATGAGACAAAACGGACACCCTTCCAAGCAGACGTTTCAGGCAATCCGGATTGAGTGCAACAGGGAGCTGGAGGTTCTGAGAGATTCCCTGGACAGTATGATTGAAATGCTGAAGCCTGGCGGAAGAATTTGTATCATCACCTTCCACTCGCTGGAAGACAGAATTGTAAAAACGGCCTTTAAGACAAATGAAAATCCCTGTATTTGTCCTCCGGAATTTCCGGCCTGCGTCTGCGGACGGACAAGCAGGGGAAGGGTGATTACCAGAAAACCGATTCTTCCGGGAGAGAAGGAATTGGAAGAGAACAGCAGATCCAAGAGCGCCAAGCTTAGAGTATTTGAAAGAAAATAAAAGGAAAGTGAGGAAGGAATATGGCACAGACAAGGAGAGGAAGTGCATATACTTCAGGGAAAAATAAATATTCGAGCGATGTGAGGGATGCGTATGTATACGGAAGCGCGGTTCCCAAGCAGGATATTCGCCGTACATTGGAGGAAGAGCCCAGAAGGAAACTGAGCCATGAAACCAGAAAGAATCGTGACAGAGCACATCATATGAGCTTTGGCTATGTTCTCTTTTTGGCAGCTGCACTTTGTGCAACGGGAGTGATTCTGATTCATTACCTTCAGATGCAGTCTGAGCTGACCAATCGTATGAAGCAGGTAGCCGCAATGGAAAGTCAGTTAAATACCTTGAAAATGGAGAACGATGAGCAGTATAATCGTATTCTGAGAAGTGTGGACTTAGAGGAGATTAAGAGGATTGCCATCGGTGAATTGGGTATGACATATGCCACTGAAGGTCAGATTGTTACCTATCAGGCTGCAGAGAATGATTATATGCGCAAGGTAATTCAGGATTAGGCAGGGGTGTCACGTGAGAGAAGAGAAAACAAGAAAATTTTCCGTAAAAATGCAGAAGAAGCTGGTAGTACTTTTTATTTTTGTACTACTGGCTTTTGTGGGTTTGACTGTCCGTCTGATATTGCTGGTTAGAGACAATGAAGCCAGCTATCAGAAGCAGGTGTTATCGCAGCGACGTTATGATTCCACCACAATTCCTTTTCGGAGAGGAGATATTGTGGACAGTAAGGGAACCAAGCTGGCAACCAGTGAAAAGGTATACAATCTGGTTATCGAGGCGGCAACGATTCTGGATAAGCCCGAATACTTCGAACCCACCATGGAGGCACTGGGTAACTATTTCCCGAGTCTGAACATGCAGGAAGTGAAGGAGTATGTAAACAGTCATCCCAAGTCCTACTGGTATGTACCCTTAAAAAAGCTGAGCTATGATGAGATCAGCGGTTTCCAGCTGAAAAAGGAAAGCGATAAGAATATCAAGGGCGTCTGGTTTGAGGAGGAATACAAAAGAGTATACCCCGGGGGAAGTCTGGCAGCAGATGTGATTGGCTTTTCAACCCGTTCGGACAATTCCGGACAGTATGGTCTGGAAGAGTATTATAATGAGGAACTAAACGGTATCAACGGAAGAGAATATGGTTATCTGAATGATGATCTGGCATTGGAGCGAACCGTGAAACCGGCAGAGGATGGGAATACGATTCACAGTACCATAGATGCAAACATCCAATCCATTGTGGAGAAATATCTTCGCGAATTTGGCGAGGAGCATACCAACGAGGCAAAGGAAGGGAACGGAGCGGAGAACCTGGGTTGTGTTATCATGGAGGTAAATTCCGGAAGAGTGCTTGCCATGGCAAGCTATCCCACCTTCGATTTGAACAATCCCAGGGACAAAAATGCCCTGATTGGATCGGTTGCGGTAGAAGAAATCATTAATGCAAATGGTTATAAGGAAATTCGAAAGACCAAAACCATCATCAACGAACAGGTGCTGAATGAAATGACGGATGAGCAGATTTATCTGAATCTGAACAATCTGTGGAAGAATTTCTGTATCAGTAACACTTACGAGCCCGGTTCCACCATGAAGCCCTTTACAGTAGCAGCTGCGTTGGAAAGCGGATCCATTTCATCCACATCCACTTTTGAATGCAACGGTTATCTGGAGGTGGGAGGACATAAGATCAAATGTCACAGCACCTGGGGCGACGGTGTGCTGACTTTGGAGCAGGCGATTGCAAAGTCCTGTAACGTGAGCCTGATGAAAATCGGTCAGGCCATGGGGAAGGAACGTTTCCGGGAGTTTCAAAGTATATTTAATTTCGGTATGAAAACAAACGTGGATCTGGCAGGTGAAGCCAGAACAGCCAATTTGTTAAAGGATGTGAAGGAGATTGGCAGTGCAGACCTGGCAACCTACACCTTCGGGCAGAATTTTAATGTAACCATGATACAGATGGTTGCCGGCTTCTGTTCCCTGATTAACGGAGGCTATTATTATGAGCCCCATTTGGTGGATAAGATTACCAATTCCGGTGGGACAACGGTCAAGACCTTTGAACCCAGGGTGCTGAAGCAGACTGTTTCTGCATCTACCTCCGAATTGATTCGACAGTATTGTAAGGCGGTTGTTACCAGTGGAACCGGTAAATCCGCAAGACCTGCGGGATACATGATTGGAGGAAAGACCGGTACTGCGGAAACTCAGCCCAGAAAAAACGGGGAGTATGTGGTATCCTTTATGGGTTATGCACCGGCAGATGATCCTCAGATTGCTGTTTATGTGGTTGTGGATCGTGCAAATATGGCAAAGCAGGATAATGCCAGATATGCAACCACTATTGTACGTAACATTATGACAGAGGTTCTGCCTTATCTGAATATTTATATGACGGAGCAGCTGAGCGAAGAGGAAATGAAGGAATTAGAGGAGAGGCAGCTGGCGATTACCTTAAAGTATGGAGATCCCAATGCAACCAATCCGGACGGAGAGCCCATTGATCCCTTGGGTCCGGCACCGGAATGGGTTAGCTTCCCTATCGATCCGGAAACCGGGTACCGTAAGAATCCCACGACGGGAGAGTATCTGGATGCTCAGACGGGAGACTTGATTTTGATGGATAACCAGGCCATCAGTGAGGATTCCATGGATGATATACAGAATCCATAATGATTATCGAATAACCTCGTGAGAGACGGAATAGACATTATTAATCCGCTGTTATGAGGTTATTTTTTTGAACAAGCATGCTCATCGAAAGAAGATTACAATAACGTTTTTTCTCTTTGTACTTATGTTTCTGGTTGTACTGGTGCGTTTGGTGTACTTGATGGTCTGGAGGTCGGATTATTATTCCCAAAAAGCCACACAGCTTCATGAAAGAGAGAGGAACATCAAGGCGGCCAGGGGAAGAATTCTGGACCGGAACGGTACGGTGCTGGCGGATAATAAGACGGTATGTACGGTTTCCGTTATCTATAATCAGATAGAGGAGCCGGAGACTGTCATCGAAATGCTTTCCAGAGAATTGGAGCTTTCCAGGGAATTTGTGGAGAAACGGGTAAAAAAATACTCTTCCATGGAACGCATCAAAAGCAATGTGGAAAAGGAAACAGGGGACCGGATTCGGGAATATGATATGGCGGGGGTAAAGGTGGATGAGGACTATAAACGATATTATCCCTATGACACTCTGGCCAGCAAGGTGCTCGGATTTACCGGCGGTGACAATCAGGGAATTTTAGGCCTGGAGGTAAAGTATGAGGAATATCTGAAGGGTGTTCCCGGGCAGATTCTTACCATGACGGATGCCAAGGGTGTGGAGGTGGAACGGGAAGGAGAACGCAGATTAGAGCCCATAGCCGGGAAGGATTTATATATCAGCCTGGATCGTAATATTCAGGCATATTCGGAGCAGCTGGCCAGACAGGCAATGGCTACCAAAGAAGCGGACGGAGTGTCTATTATTGCAATGAATCCTCAAAATGGGGAGATATATGCAATGGTAAATGTACCGGAATTCAATCTGAATGATCCGTTTTTGCTGCCTGAGGGAATAGAGACGGAGGGATTAACGGAGCAGCAAAAGCAGGATGTACTAAACGGAATATGGAGAAACGGGTGTATTAATGATACCTATGAGCCCGGATCGACGTTTAAGATTATAACTGCTGCGGCAGGTCTGGAAGAGGGAGTGGTGACTCCGTCCTCCAGCTTCAGCTGCCCTGGTTTTATTATAGTGGATGACAGAAAGATACGCTGCCATAAAACAACCGGACACGGTGCAGAGGATTTTGTCCATGCCACCATGAATTCCTGCAATCCCGTGTTCATTACGGTGGGGTTACGGCTTGGAGTGGATAAATATTATCAGTATTTCGAGCAATTGGGGCTGAAACAGAAAACAGGGATTGACCTTCCGGGAGAAGCGGCCACGATTATGCACAAAAAGGAGAATATGGGGAATGTGGAGCTTGCCACGGTGTCCTTTGGACAGTCCTTTCAGATTACCCCCATTCAGCTTTTGACCACAGCTGCGTCGATTATTAACGGCGGAAACCGAATTACGCCCCATTTTGGGGTCAAGGTGGTTGATTCGGGGGATGGAACGGAAACGATACTGGAATACCCGGTTCAGACCGGTATCGTCAGTGCGGAAACTTCCGCACTAATGCGGGAAATTCTGGAAAAGGTGGTATCGGAGGGCGGCGGAAAGAATGGTCAGGTAGAAGGGTACCGGATTGGCGGAAAGACAGCCACGTCACAGACGCTTCCCAGAGGAAGCGGAAAGTATATTTCTTCCTTTGTAGGCTTTGCACCTGCGGATGACCCGCAAATCATTGCCATTGCCATAATTCGACATCCCAAGGGGGTTTATTACGGAGGACAGATTGCAGCCCCCGTCATTCGTCAACTTTTTGAAAATATTCTTCCGTATTTGGGAATAAAGGAGTATAATCAAGAATAATATGATTATGATGTAAGTATGTGCGCCCATGTGGGAGTACTGAAGGAGGAAAACAATGCTTGAAGGACAGAAGTGCCTGGTAGTGGGCAGCGGAATCAGTGGAGTAGGAGCGGTAACCTTACTGAGTAAATATGATACACAGATTGTGTTTTACGATAGTAATGGGGCATTAAAGCCGGAAGATTTGCAGGCAAAGCTTCCGGAGGGCTGTAAGGCAGAGTGTATTACAGGCATTTTACCGGATGAAGTGCTGGAAACCATTGACGTGGTTGTTCTGAGCCCGGGTGTTCCTACGGATATTCCCATGGTGAATGCGCTGAGAGACAGAGGAGCCGGAATTTTAGGTGAGATTGAGCTGGGATATCTGGCAGAGGCCGGAGAGGTAGTGGCGATTACGGGAACCAACGGAAAGACTACCACTACCACGCTGATGGGTGAGATTATGAAGGCTCATCGTGGCGCAGAGAAGGTATTTGTGGTAGGGAATATCGGAAACCCCTATACCCTGGAGTGCATGAATACAAAGGAGGATACCGTAACCGTAGGTGAGATCAGCTCCTTCCAGCTGGAAACCATTGAGACATTCTGCCCGAAGGTATCTGCTATATTGAATATTACTCCGGATCATTTGAACAGACACCATACCATGGAGGCATACATAGAGGCGAAGGAAGCTATCGCAAGGAATCAGACCGGGAAAGACATTTGTGTATTAAACTATGATAATGAGTACACCAGGGCCTTCGGTGAAGTATGCCCCGCCACACCGGTCTATTTTTCTTCCCATCAGGTGCTGAAGGATGGATATTATCTCAAAGGGGATAAGATTGTTAAGGCGGTAAACGGTCAGGAGGAAGAACTGATGGATATCCATAAGGATATGAATCTGGTGGGCATCTGCAATGTGGAAAACGTGATGGCAGCAATTGCCATGGCAGAGGGAATGGGTGTGCCCATGGACACCATTCTGTCAGTGATAGCGGGATTTCATGCAGTAGAGCATCGTATCGAGTTTGTGGCAACCAGGCGTGGCGTGGATTATTATAATGATTCCAAGGGAACCAATCCGGATGCCGCCATTCAGGGAATAAAGGCCATGAGTAAACCCACCGTGTTAATCGGGGGCGGATATGACAAGCAGAGTGAATATGATGAGTGGATTGAAAGCTTTGACGGGAAAGTGAAATGTCTGGTACTCATTGGGCAGACCAGGGAGAAGATAGCGGAATGTGCAAGAAAGCATGGCTTTACCGAGATTCGCTTCGCGGATACCTATGATGAGTGCCTGAGGCTTTGCACAAAGCTGGCAGTTCCCGGGGATGCAGTGTTATTGTCCCCTGCCTGTGCAAGCTGGGGAATGTTCCCGAATTATGAGACCAGAGGAAAGCTGTTCAAGGAATATGTAAACGGATTATCCGAAGATGAGGAGTAGAGTGCATGGCTACATCTGTTAAGAGACGAAGAAAAGAGCAGACCGAATATTTTTTTGATTACAGCTTGTTGTTTGTTGTTTTGTTCCTGCTGGGCTTTGGACTGATTATGATTTATTCTGCCAGTTCCTATTGTGCTACAGAGGATTTCGGTGATCCGGCTCATTATTTGAAAAAACAGCTGGTTGCATCCATTCTTGGCCTGATTGCCATGATTTTCGTGGCAAATATCCCCTATCATTTCTGGAAGATGTTCTATGGAGTGGGTTATATCGTAGCGGCCATATTGATTTGTCTGGTAAAGACACCCTTGGGCGTAAAGTCTCACGGTGCCACCAGATGGATCGGCATTCCGGGCACCGGATTTAATCTGCAGCCCGCGGAGGTGGCAAAAATCTGTGTGATTTTGTTCCTGTCGGTGATGGTGTGTAAATTGGGGAAGAAAATAAAGACCTGGGGCGGTTTCTTCTTCATGGTGTTGTCCCCGTTACCCATTGCGGGTCTGATTTATGTACTGACAAAGAATTTAAGTTCAGCCCTGATTATAATGGGGATTGCTGTTTTGATGGTGTTCGTTGCCAGTCCGGATTACAAAAAATTTATCGTAATGGGTACCGCAGTGGTGGCAATCGGGTCCATTGCTGTTTATCTGATGGCTACCGGTGTGATTACTTCCTTCCGAAGCGACCGTATTACGGCATGGTTAAATCCGGAGAGCGATGCCCAGGACAAAGGTTTCCAGACCTTACAGGCTCTGTATGCAATCGGAAGCGGTGGCGTATGGGGAAAGGGATTGGGACAGAGTATGCAGAAGCTGAGCTTTATTCCGGAGTCCCAGAACGATATGATTTTTTCCATTATTTGTGAAGAATTGGGCTTGTTTGGCGCCATTGCCATCATGCTGATGTTTATTCTCCTGATTTGGCGAATGACGGTAATTGCCAATAATGCGCCGGATTTGTTTGGCGCAATGCTGGTGGTAGGTGTCATCGGACATATTGCCATCCAGGCTGTGTTAAATGTGGCTGTTGTAACAAATACCATTCCGAATACCGGAATTTCCCTGCCGTTTATCAGCTATGGCGGTTCCTCGGTCATCTTTCTGCTGATAGAAATCGGTTTAGTCTTAAGTGTGGCCAAGCGAATTCAACTGAAGGAAATGTAACAGTAAGGGCGGATGCATCATAGAATAGAATAATTTCCGATGTGAAGGTGACACATGGGTTCTATTCTGGTGAACGGATGCATACCACTTCAGGGAAAGGTTCGGATACAGGGGTCAAAAAATGCAGCACTTCCCATATTGGCGGCATGTCTGCTGGTGGAGGGAGATGTATGGCTGGAGAATTGCCCGAAGATTGCTGATGTGTACAGGATGATTCGGATATTAAGAAGCCTCGGATGTATGGCAGTCTGGGAGGGAAGAGGACTGCATATCAATACGAATCGGATGAATTGCGGAGAGCTGCCGGCGGAGGCAGTGACCGGTATGAGATCCTCGCTTTTCCTGTTAGGGGCTTTGATTGGAAGAAACCGGGAGGTTTTCATGGAGTATCCGGGAGGATGTGTCATCGGAAAACGTCCCATTGATATTCATTTGGATGCATTAAGCAGAATGGGTGTGGTGTTTGAAGAAAAAGACGGTATGCTTCATGCGAGGACATCACAGCCGGAAGGCTGTGAGTACCTGTTACCCTTCCCCAGCGTGGGCGCTACGGAAAATATGATTCTGGCGGCGGTAATGGCACGGGGCGTAACAATCGTGAGAGGAGCCGCCAGGGAGCCGGAGGTGGTTTCCCTTTGTGAGTTCCTGAATGCCTGCGGGGCGGATATTGAGGGAGTTGGCACAGATGAATTACGCATTGAAGGAGGATTGCCTTTAAGCGGGATTGTATTTCGAATTCCTCCGGACAGGATTGTGGCGGGTACCTATTTGTTTGCAACCATGATTACAGCCGGAAGTGTGCTGCTGGAGCAGGCACCGGTGAAGCATATGGAAGAGGTAATCCGGGTGGCAGAGAGCATGGGAGCAGAATGTCAGGAAACCCGGGAGGGATTGTTCGTACAGGGACCGGGGCGTCCGGTCTGCCCCGAGAGGATATCTACACAGGTGTATCCGGGATTTCCCACGGATTTACAGTCCATGCTGTTAGTATGCTGTTGTGTGGCCGAAGGAGAGAGCAGAATTTGGGAAACCATATTTGAAAACCGGTTTCGAATTGTAGAGCCCCTGCAACAGATGGGAGCCAATCTATGGATGGAGGGCACTCAAACCGTTTGCGTGAAGGGTGTGGAACGTCTGGCGGGGCAGACGGTTGAGGCAAGAGAGCTTCGGGGAGGTGCGGCATTGGTTCTGGCAGGATTGACCGCCTACGGAGATACACGTATTACCGGCACGGAATTTATCGATCGGGGATATGAAAATATTTGCAGAGACTTAAGAGAGTTAGGAGCGCGGATTACCAGTGTATAGAAGCAAAAGAAGATGGATATTCAGAATATTGTTCGTGCTGTTTGCATGTGCGGTTCTTCTGGGACTGTGTAACTACTTCCTTTCCACATATACGGTTCGGCAGGTATATGTGGAGGGAAATTTTCACTATACCCAGGAGGAAGTGGAGAAGATTATCATGAAGGGACCCTTGGGGAACAATTCCCTGTATCTTTCTTTGAAATATAAGAAGGGAAGTGTGAAAAATGTACCCTTTGTAGATGAGATGACAGTGGAAATTCTGGCACCGGATACAATTAAAATTACAGTGTATGAGAAGGCCCTTGCAGGCTACATTCGTTTCATGGATACCAATATGTATTTTGACAAGGACGGGTATCTGGTGGAAAACTCTTCCATCCGAACATATGGTGTTCCGCAGATTACCGGGTTATCCTTTGATCATGCTGTGCTGGGAGAGCCTTTGCCCGTGGAGGATGAGGGGATTTTTGAGGAAATTTTAAGTATTACCAATTTGCTGAATAAGTATGGATTGGTTGCGGACAAGATCCACTTTCAGAAGGATGGTTCTGCAGTGCTTTATTTTGGGGAAATTAAGGTGGCTTTGGGCCATGAAAAATCCAAAATGGAGGACAAAATCATGCTTCTTCCGGAGCAGGAGCAATCGAATCGGAAGGGTTTCTTAAAAGAGCTGGAAGGAAAGAGAGGAACATTACAAATGGAGACCTATGACGAAAGAGGAAAATATATTTTTAAACCTGAAAATTTCTAAAAAAATGTGTTGCTTATTTTGTAAAATGATTATATGATAGAGTGAGTAGAGGTAAGCTAAGGGAAAGTGTGCCTTTCTGTAGCTTATTTTCGATAAAATATTTCGGACAAGACCGGAAGAAAAGCTGTTAAACAGGTGGGAGAAGGAGGACTTACCCTTGATAGAGATTAATCAGAATGAGGCAGAAGCTGCCGCAAAAATCATCGTTATAGGTGTAGGCGGAGCAGGAAATAATGCTGTAAATAGAATGGTAGATGAGAAGATTGACGGAGTTGAATTCATTGGTGTAAACACGGATAAGCAGGCGTTAAAGCTGTGTAAGGCTCCCCGGCTGATTCAGATTGGCGAGAAGCTGACCAAGGGATTGGGCGCAGGTGCCAGACCGGAGATTGGTGAGAAGGCAGCAGAGGAGAGCGCAGAGGAAATCGCTTCCGCTATCAAGGGCTGTGACATGGTATTTGTTACCTGCGGTATGGGTGGCGGTACCGGTACCGGTGCAGCTCCTGTTGTTGCAAAGATTGCAAAGGAGATGGGTATCCTTACCGTTGGTGTTGTGACCAAGCCCTTCCGCTTCGAAGCAAAGGCCCGTATGACCAATGCGCTTGCCGGTATTGAGCGTATCAAAGAAAATGTGGATACCTTGATTGTGATTCCCAATGACAAGCTGCTGGAAATCGTAGATAGAAGAACGACCATGCCTGAGGCACTTAAGAAGGCAGATGAGGTCCTTCAGCAGTCAGTGCAGGGTATTACTGATTTGATTAACATTCCTTCCATTATCAACCTGGATTTCGCAGATGTTCAGACTGTAATGAAGGACAAGGG
>CALYSH010000007.1 GCA_945485625.1 uncultured Lachnospiraceae bacterium
AGGATGAACGATATGCAAATTCAGGATGACAAATTGCATGAAGAATGTGGAGTATTCGGCGTGTGGAGTATGAAAGACATAGATGCCGCACAATGGATTTATTACGGATTGGTGGCTCTTCAGCACAGGGGGCAGGAGTCCGCAGGGATTGTGGTTTGCGACACCAAGGGACCTATCGGAAATATCTGTTCTCACAAGGGGATGGGATTGGTCAGCGAAGTCTTTCACAAAGACGCATTGAAAAGCCTTAGAGGAAATATCGGGATTGGTCATGTCCGATATTCTACGGCAGGTGCCAGTTGTGTAGAAAACGCCCAACCCATCTTTTTTAATTATGCCAAGGGTACCCTTGCGTTGGCGCACAACGGAAACATTACAAATGCGGAAGAGTTAAGGACGGTACTGCGAAATGAAGGGGCGGTATTTAGCGGAACCACCGATTCCGAGGTGGTGGCTTATGCGATTGCAAAGGAGAGAATGTCCTCTGACAGCATCGAAGATGCCGTCTGTAAGGTGGCGGAAAAGATCAAAGGAGGGTATGCGCTTCTGATTCTGAGTCCCCAGAAGCTGGTGGGAGTCAGGGATCCTTTGGGGTTAAAGCCTCTGTGTATCGGAAAAATGGATGACACCTATGTGCTGGCTTCGGAGAGTGCGGCGATTACTTCTGTGGGAGCAGAAGTAATCCGGGATGTAGAGCCCGGAGAGATTGTAACCATTACCAAGGAGGGACTCCACTCCGAGCTGCGGCTGCATACCAGGGAAAAGGCACATTGCATTTTTGAATATATCTATTTTGCACGTCTGGATTCCAGAATGGACGGGATCCATATTTATGACGCAAGGCGAAGGGGCGGAATGGCTCTGGCAGAGCGCTATCCGGTAGAGGCGGATGTGGTAACCGGTGTGCCGGAATCGGGACTGACGGCAGCGGTGGGATACGCAGAAAAGGCAGGCATCCCTTTTATACCGGCCTTTTCCAAAAACAGCTATGTGGGACGAACATTTATCAAACCGACCCAGGAGGAGCGTGCTTCCGCGGTGCATATGAAATTAAGTGTGATTGGAAGCGTGGTCAAGGGCAAGAGAGTTGTTTTGATTGATGATTCCATTGTCAGGGGAACCACCATTGCCAATCTGATACAGATGATGAGGAAAGAGGGAGCACTGGAGGTTCATGTGCGAATCAGTTCTCCGCCATTTCTGTATCCCTGCTTTTACGGGACGGATGTGCCGGACAATTCGGAGCTGATTGCCAATGAGTATTCCACAGAGGAAATCTGTCAGCGGATTGGAGCGGATTCGCTGGGATATATGGATATCTCGGACTTCCACAAAATGGTAGGTGATTTACCCATTTGCAAGGCATGCTTTGACAATCATTACCCGGTATAGAATGCAGAAAGGAAACAGACATGAGTGTACAGTTGAAAAAAAAGCTGGTATTAGAGGATGGCAGCGAATATTTGGGAATCGGTTTCGGCGCGGACCGGGAGGCCCTGGTAGAGTTGGTTTTTAATACTTCAGTGGTAGGTTATCAGGAGATTTTTTCGGACCCCTCTTACACGGATCAGGCAGTGGTCATGACCTATCCCCTGATTGGTAATTATGGTGTGAATGAGGACGATTATGAGACGGATGCACCAAGCATGTCCGGACTGGTGGTGCGGGAATACAATGACGAGCCCTCCAATTTCAGAAGCAATATGAGTCTGGGGGATGTGATGAAGAAGTATGGTGCAGTGGGCATTTCGGATGTGGACACCAGGAAGCTGGCCAGACATATCCGGCAGTTCGGAAGCTGTAAGGCTCTCATCACTGACGAAACGGTAAGTAAGGAGGAAGCATTGGAGAGACTGAAGGCTTTCAACTTCGCCAGGGACCAGGTGTCCCGGGTATCTACCAGGATGCCCTACACCGTGGGTAACCGGCAGGAGGCAGTAAGACATGTGGTTGCCATCGACTGCGGTATGAAAAAGAACATTGTGAAGAGCATGGTGAAGAAGGGCTGCTTTGTCACTGTGGTTCCCTACAATATTACTGCAGAAGAAATCATGAGATTATGCCCGGACGGTGTGTTCATCTCCAACGGACCGGGAGACCCAACGGACGTAAAAGAGACCATAGAGACCATCCGCCAGCTGATTGGTAAGGTGCCTATTTTTGGGATCTGTCTGGGACATCAGATTATTTCCCTGGCATATGGTGCCAAGACCTATAAGCTGAAATTTGGTCATCGGGGCGGAAATCACCCGGTAAAGAATCTGTTGACGGATAAGCTGGAGATTACGTCACAGAATCATTCCTTTGCGGTGGATGCGGAGAGTGTAAAGGATACCGCTCTGGAAATCACTCACATCAACCTTCTGGACAATACAGTGGAGGGTGTCCGCTGTGAAAAGGATTTTGTAAGCTCGGTGCAGTATCATCCGGAAAGCGCACCCGGCCCCCAGGACAGTGATTATCTCTTTGATTCCTTTATGGAATCCATGAAGCGTTGGAAGGAGGAAAAAGAGAATGCCTAAGCGTACAGATATTCATAAAGTATTGGTAATCGGCTCCGGTCCTATTGTCATCGGACAGGCTGCCGAATTTGATTATGCGGGAACCCAGGCCTGCCTTGCACTCCGGGAAGAGGGGTATGAGGTGATTCTGTGCAACTCCAACCCTGCTACTATTATGACTGACGAATCGATTGCGGATAAGGTTTATATGGAGCCGCTTACCCTGGAGTTTATCGCAAAGATTATCCGTATGGAACGACCGGATGCCATTTTGCCCGGTATCGGCGGTCAGACCGGTCTGAATCTGGCTATGCAGCTGGAACGGAAGGGCGTTTTGCACGAATGCGGTGTAGAGCTTCTTGGAACCAATATTGAAAGTATTGATCGTGCGGAGGATCGTGAGCTGTTCAAGGAGCTGTGCATCAGTTTAGGGGAACCGGTGCTTCCTTCTCTGATTGCGGAGAACCGGGAGGATGGTATCAAAGCCGCCCGTGAAATCGGCTTCCCGGTGGTAGTTCGTCCCGCCTTTACATTGGGCGGAACCGGTGGCGGTTTCGCGGACAATGAGGATGAACTGGAGGAAATCTTAAAGAATGCTTTGGTTTTATCTCCGGTGCATCAGGTGCTGATTGAGAAAAGCGTAAAGGGCTATAAGGAGATTGAGTTCGAGGTCATGCGTGATGCCAACGATACGGCGATCACTATCTGTAACATGGAGAGCTTAGACCCTGTGGGCATTCATACCGGTGACTCCATCGTCGTTTGTCCCTCTCAGACCCTGACCAACAGGGAGTATCATATGCTGAGAGACAGTGCCCTGAAGATAATCCGTGCTCTGGATATCAAGGGCGGATGTAATGTACAGTTTGCGTTGGATCCCAATTCCTTTCAGTATTATCTGATTGAGGTAAATCCCCGAGTGTCCCGTTCCTCTGCTCTGGCCTCCAAGGCCAGCGGCTACCCCATTGCCCGCGTATCTGCAAAGATTGCAGTGGGAATGCGTCTGGATGAGATTCCTCTGGCCAATACCTTGGCAAGCTTTGAACCCGCATTGGATTATGTGGTCACCAAGATGCCCAGGTTCCCCTTTGATAAATTCAATGATGCCAATAATACACTGGGAACCCAGATGAAGGCAACCGGTGAGGTTATGAGTGTGGGAAGAACCTTTGAGGAGAGTTTGTTAAAGGCGGTCCGCGCCCTGGAAATCGGTGTTTTTCACTTACACCACCATAAGTTTGATGAGATGGCTACAGGGGAAATGCTGACTTACATTGCCAACGGTACCGACGATCGAATCTATGCCCTGGCAGAGTTGATGCGAAGAGGAGAAGACCTGAAGGAGATTTCCCGGATTACCGGTATTGACATGTTCTTCCTGCGTAAAATAAAGAACATTGTAGATATGGAAGGATATTTGTCTGAAAAAGGATACAGCCCTGAGACATTAAGGGAGGCAAAGCGTTTTGGCTTTTCGGACCGTGAGCTTTCCAAGCTTTGGAGGATGACGCCCAGACAGGTCTATGATTTGCGAAAAGAGTTAAATATTTACCCGGTGTACAAGATGATTGATACCTGCGCATCCGAGTTTGAAAGCTATATTCCCTACTTTTATTCCACTTATGAGGAAGAGAATGAGTCTATCATCTCTGACAAAAAGAAAATTATTGTACTTGGCTCCGGTCCCATACGTATCGGTCAGGGTGTGGAATTTGATTATTCCACGGTACATGCCATTAAAACCATCAAGGCAGCCGGCTATGAGGCGATTATCATTAACAATAATCCGGAGACGGTGTCCACCGACTATACCACATCAGACAAGCTTTACTTTGAACCACTGTGCGTAGAGGATGTTATGAATATCATTGACATGGAGAAACCCGAGGGTGTCATTGCAATCCTGGGCGGACAGACTGCCATCAATCTGGCTGAGCCCCTGATGGAGTATGGGGTGAAGATTATCGGTACGGACTGTGCCGCCATTGAACGGGCAGAGAATCGGGATGCCTTCGAAAAACTTCTTCAGGAGCTTGACATTCCCCAGCCCAAGGGTATGGCAGTCACCAATATTGAGGATGGCGTAAAGGCGGCTGCAGAGATCGGATATCCTGTTCTGGTTCGTCCCAGCTTCGTGCTTGGCGGACGTGCCATGCAGATTGTATCCAAGGAAGCAGATATGCGTCATTACCTGCGGACTGCCGTGGAGGTGGATGAAGACAAGCCGGTACTGGTAGATAAGTATATTAAGGGTAAAGAAGTGGAAGTGGATGCCATCTGTGATGGCAGAAGTGTATTTGTTCCCGGCATTATGGAGCTGGTGGAGAGAACCGGTGTACATTCCGGTGATTCCATCAGTGTTTATCCGCCTTTCAGCATTTCCGATAAGGTGAAGGGCACCATACTTCGTTATACCAAAAAATTGGGGCTTGGAATCGGAATTGTGGGCCTCTTTAACATTCAGTTTATTGTGGATGAAGAGGATAATGTATTTATCATCGAGGTAAATCCCCGTTCCTCCAGAACGGTTCCGTTTTTGTCCAAGGCCACCGGTTATCCTCTGGCAGATATTGCAACCCTGGCGATTCTGGGTGTATCGCTGAAGGAACAGGGCATTCTGGATCTGTATCCGGATGAGCGGGAAAAGTGGTATGTGAAGGCACCTGCCTTCTCCTTCTCCAAGCTGAAGGGTATGGATGCATATTTGTCCCCGGAGATGAAGTCCACCGGCGAAGCCATCGGTTATGACAATAAGCTGCACCGTGCCATGTACAAGGCCCTGATTGCCTCCGGTATCAAGCTGCAGAATTACGGTACGGTTCTGGTTACCCTGGCGGATGAAGACAAGCAAGAGGCATTGCCCCTGATTAAACGCTTTTATGATATGGGCTTTAATATTGAGGCCACCATCGGAAGCGCGGAGTTTTTAAAGGAGCATGGTATTCGTACCAGGATTCGCAGAAAGCTCAGTGAAGGAAGTGATGAGGTTTTAAAGACCCTCCGGGCGGGATACGTAAGCTATATGATAAATACCAGAGCGATCCTGTCCGGTGTACATTATGAGGATGGTGTGGCCATCAGACGCTGTGCCATCGAAAACAACGTAACCATGTTCACCAGCCTGGATACCGTGAAGGTACTCCTGGATGTACTGGAGGAGCAGACAATCCCTGTTTCCCGTATTTTTTAGGTTTGAAAAGAACTCCTGTTTCGGAATTGTGTTCTTCTCGTCAAATTTGCATATTTCTCTTCGGACGCGCTCCCGCTTCGCACTTCACGTAGCGCGCAAACCAAACGTCACGAATTTCTAACGTGACGTTTCTCGGAGCGAAGCTCGGTTTGCTTCTAAGGACCGACGCGAAGTGAGAGTCCGTAGAGAAAACGCAAATTCTCCGAAAGAACACAATTTCGAAAGTTTAAAAATTTTGAAAAGAAAAAGAAAAAAAGGGTTGACAATTGAAAAAATAGGGATTATATTATCGACATAAAGCAAAGGCGCTTTGGAGAAATCCAAGGCGCTTTTTTCTTTATCAATCCATTTTGAACTACGGAATGCGCAGCCGGAATCCAAATATATGTATTACAGAAAGGAGATCCAATATGAGCATGACAGTACCGGAAATGTACGGAAGCCTGGTATTCAACGACAAAGTAATGAGGGATAAGCTTCCAAAGGATATTTATAAGGCATTAAGAAAGACAATTGATAAGAATTCCCACCTTGAGCTGGATGTTGCCAACGCTGTTGCGGTGGCAATGAAGGAGTGGGCTGTAGAGAATGGGGCAACCCATTTTACACATTGGTTCCAGCCTATGACCGGTTTTACTGCGGAGAAGCATGACAGCTTTATCTCTCCTGTTGATGGCGGAGAAGTCATTATGGAGTTCTCCGGCAAGGAGCTGGTAAAGGGCGAGCCTGATGCTTCCAGTTTCCCTTCAGGTGGTTTGAGAGCAACCTTTGAGGCAAGAGGCTATACTGCATGGGATCCTACCTCACCTGCGTTTATCAAGGATGGCACATTATATATTCCTACCGCGTTTTGCTCCTACAGCGGTGAGGCACTGGATAAGAAAACTCCTTTGCTTCGTTCCATGGAAGCATTGAACAGAGAAGCTACCAAGGTGCTTCATGTACTTGGTAATACAGAGGTGGGAAGTGTAACCACTA
Source organism: uncultured Lachnospiraceae bacterium (assembly GCA_945485625.1). Classification (GTDB taxonomy): domain Bacteria; phylum Bacillota; class Clostridia; order Lachnospirales; family Lachnospiraceae; genus Acetatifactor. Next base: position 6,670 of record CALYSH010000007.1, read on the forward strand.
CAGTAGGTCCTGAGCAGGAGTACTTCCTGATTGACAAGGAAGCCTTCGCAAAGAGAAAGGATCTGATTTTCACCGGAAGAACCCTTCTTGGTGCAAAGCCTCCCAAGGGACAGGAGATGGAGGATCATTACTTCGGAACCTTAAAGCCCAGAGTTGCGGCTTATATGCATGATTTGGATGAGGAGCTTTGGAAGCTGGGAATTCCCGCGAAGACCAAGCACAATGAAGTAGCTCCCTGCCAGCATGAGTTAGCACCGATTTTTGATACCACCAACGTGGCAGTGGATCACAACCAGCTGACCATGGATGTGATGAGAAAACTTGCCGACAAGCATGGATTTGTTTGCCTCCTTCATGAGAAGCCTTTTGAAGGAATCAACGGATCCGGTAAACATAATAACTGGTCCATGACCACGGATACCGGAGTAAACCTCTTAGATCCCGGAAAGACTCCCGCAGAGAATATTCAGTTCCTTGTGTTCCTGATGGCAGTTGTCACAGCAGTGGACAATTATGCAGATTTAATGAGATTGTCCGTAGCAAGTGCAGGCAACGATCACAGATTGGGAGCAAACGAGGCGCCTCCCGCAATTATCTCCATTTTCCTTGGCGATGAGCTGACAGCAGTTCTGGATTCCATTGAAAATGATACCTTCTTCGGAAACAGACAGAAGGTTGCCATGGAGATTGGTGCAACGGTATTGCCTCATTTCTATAAGGATACCACCGATCGTAACAGAACTTCTCCCTTTGCTTTCACCGGTAATAAGTTTGAGTTCCGTTCCCTTGGTTCTTCTCTTTCCGTATCCGGTCCCAATGTGGTATTAAATACCGCAGTGGCAGAGGCACTCAGCGAGTTCTATGAGGTATTGAAGGATGTACCTGCTGAGAAGATGGATGAAACCGTACATGGTTTGTTGAAGGAAGCAATCAAGAAGCATAAGAGAGTTATCTTTAACGGAAACGGTTACACCGACGAATGGATCGCAGAGGCTGAGAAGAGAGGTCTCTACAATTACAAATCCACTCCGGATGTATTGCCTGTATTTGTAGAGGATAAAAATGTGCAGCTCTTTACCAAGCATCACATCTTTACCGAAAGCGAGATTAAGTCCAGATATGAGATTCTTTTGGAGAACTACTCCAAGACCATTCATATTGAGGCAAAGACCATGCTGGATATGGTAAATCACCAGTTTATGCCCGCTCTTTTGGAAACCCTGGATAAGGCTCTTACCGTAGCTGCAAAGAAAAAGAAGGTTTGTGAGAGCATCAGCTGTAAGACTGAAACTGCTATCATTGAAAAGCTGTCAGCAAGCTATGATGCAATCTATGATGCAGTACAGGCTTTGGCAGAGGATACCGAAAAGGTTGAGAGCATGAGTGATGAGCTGGCAGCAGCGAAGTTCTATCAGGCTACTATCCTGGAGGATATGAGTAAGCTTCGTGCACTGGCTGATGCGGCAGAGGAAATGATTCCCGACGGAGTACTTCCTTACCCCAGCTATGCAGATATTCTGTTTTATGTATAAGATATCATTTAACGCAAAGGCGCGTTCCCAAGGGGAACGTGCCTTTTTGCGTATGTCGGTCTCGTGAGATCGAAAGGAGGAATGGTTTATGAGTGAAGAGATTTTATCAGTAGTAAACGGTGAAGTGTTTGGTGTCTGGTTCTTGATCGGTGCCGCACTGGTATTCTGGATGCAGGCCGGATTTGCAATGGTGGAGGCAGGCTTTACCAGGGCAAAGAATACAGGGAACATCCTGATGAAGAATTTGATGGACTTCTGTATCGGTACGGTAGTGTTCATCCTGATTGGCTTCAGCTTGTTGCTGGGTGAGGATGTTATCGGACTGATCGGTAAGCCGGGCTTTGATATTTTCACGGCCTATGAAAGCTTTGACTGGTCCAATTTTGTATTTAACTTAGTGTTCTGTGCCACAACGGCAACCATTGTTTCCGGTGCCATGGCAGAGAGAACAAAGTTCCTTTCCTACTGTGTTTATTCCGCTGTGATTTCCGCTTTGATTTACCCCATTGAAGCACACTGGATCTGGGGTGGCGGCTGGCTGGCACAGATTGGCTTCCATGATTTCGCAGGTTCCTGCGCGATTCACATGGTCGGCGGTATTTCCGCTTTGATTGGTGCAAAGATTTTAGGACCCAGAATTGGTAAGTTTGTGAAAGATAAGAACGGTAAGGTAACAAAGGTAAATGCCTTCCCCGGACACAACCTTCCCATTGGTGCACTTGGTGTATTCATTCTCTGGCTTGGCTGGTACGGTTTTAACGGTGCAGCTTGTACTACCATAGACCAGCTGGGTTCCGTATTTGTGACCACCACTATTGCTCCTGCTATCGCCACTGTAGTATGTATGGTATTTACCTGGGTGAAATATGGCAAGCCTGATATTTCCATGTGTCTGAATGCTTCCCTGGCAGGTCTGGTAGCAATTACTGCTCCCTGTGATGTTACAGATGCCTTTGGCGCGATTGTAATCGGTGCAGTTGCCGGTCTCCTGGTTTGCTTCGGCGTATGGTTTCTGGATTATGTGCTTCACATTGATGACCCGGTTGGTGCCGTTGCAGTTCACTGCATGAATGGTATCTGGGGTACCATTGCAGTAGGTCTGTTCGCTACCAATACCGCTCCCGGATACAGCATTGCAAATGCAAACGGGGATGAAATCGTAGGTCTGTTCTACGGCGGTGGATTTGAGCTTCTTGGTTTACAGCTTCTTGGTCTGGTTTCCGTAGTCGCCTGGACAGCTGTAACCATTACCATTACTTTCTTGGTAATCAAAGCAATCTTTGGTCTTCGAGTAACGGAGGAGGAAGAAATTATCGGTCTGGATGCTACCGAGCATGGTCTTCCCAGTGCATATGCAGGCTTCAGTATCATGGATATCTCCAACACCATGACAATGGATATCAATGAGAACACCAGCCTGGGTACCGAAGATTATGAGGAAGCAAGTGAAGCAAAGAAGAATGCAGCGGTTCCTGTTGTAAATCCTTTGCCTGAATCCGGTATCAACAATGTGGTAATCATTGCAAAACTGAGTAAGTATGATGCTTTGAAGAAGGCAATGAATGATCTGGGTGTTACCGGTATGACCGTTACCCAGGTAATGGGTTGTGGTATCCAGAAGGGTGCCGGCGAGAAATACCGTGGCGTTGAGATGGATGTGACCCTGCTTCCGAAGGTAAAGGTAGAAGTGGTAGTCAGCAAGATTCCGGTAAGCGCGGTAGTGGAAGCTGCAAAGAAGGCTTTGTATACCGGACATATCGGAGACGGAAAGATTTTTGTATATCCTGTTGAGAAGGTGGTTAAGATTCGTACCGGTGAGGAGGATTTCGCCGCATTGCAGGATGTGGAATAAAGAATGATTGGAAGGGCTTAGAATTATGGTGAAGTACGTATTTGTAACAGGTGGTGTTGTTTCAGGATTGGGAAAGGGAATCACGGCAGCCTCCCTGGGAAGACTTTTAAAGGCCAGAGGGTATCATGTGACCATGCAGAAGTTTGACCCCTATATCAATGTGGATCCCGGCACCATGAATCCCATTCAGCACGGAGAGGTATTCGTCACCGATGACGGAACCGAAACGGATCTGGATCTGGGACATTATGAACGCTTCATCAATGAGAGCCTGGATAAGAATTCCAACGTGACCACCGGTAAGATTTACTGGTCGGTACTAAACAAGGAACGACATGGTGATTATGGTGGGGGAACCGTTCAGGTTATCCCCCACATTACCAATGAAATCAAGTCCAGGTTTTACCGGGGGAAAAGTCCGGAGGAAGAAACCATTTCCATCATAGAGGTGGGTGGTACGGTGGGCGATATTGAGAGCCAGCCGTTTCTGGAAGCCATTCGTCAGTTCCAGGCTGAGGTGGGAAGAGAGAACGCAATCATGATTCAGGTTACCCTGATTCCTTACCTGAAGGCCTCCGGTGAAATGAAGACAAAGCCTACACAGATGAGTGTAAAAAGTTTACAAAGTATGGGAATCTGGCCTGACATATTGGTGTGCAGGTCAGATTATCCTGTTGATGAGAATATGAGAGAAAAGATCGCTCTTTTCTGTAATGTACCTAAGGAGAATGTGCTTCAGAACCTGGATGCGCAATCCCTGTATGAGGTGCCTTTGATGCTGGAAGAAGAGCATCTGGCAGCTGCGGTCTGCAAATGCCTGAATATTCCATGTCCGGAGCCGGATTTGGAAAAGTGGAAACAGATGGTGGAGGATTTCCATAATCCCACGCGATCTGTTACCATTGCGATTGTAGGAAAATATGTTGCCCTGCATGACGCCTATCTGAGTGTGGTGGAGGCGTTAAAGCACGGCGGCATTGCGCATAAAGCAAAGGTTAACATTCGCTGGATTGATGCGGAGGAGCTGCTTCCGGATAATCTGGAGGAGTATCTGCATGATGTGCAGGGAATTCTGGTTCCCGGAGGCTTTGGTCAGAGGGGAACCGAAGGAAAGATTCTGGCGGCGGAATATGCCAGAACGAAGAAAATCCCTTATCTTGGAATTTGCCTGGGAATGCAGCTGGCAATTGTGGAATTTGCCAGAAATGTATGTAAGCTGACGGATGCCGCAAGCATTGAGCTGAACCCTGAGACAACCAATCCTGTGATCTGTCTGCTCCCGGACCACACCGAGGAAGAGGATCTGGGCGGAACATTGCGGCTGGGCGCATACCCCTGCGTGTTAAAGGAAGGAACCATTGCAAACAGAGTCTATGGATGCAGGGAGATTTCCGAGCGACATCGTCACAGATACGAAGTGAATAATGATTACAGAGATATATTGACACAGAATGGTATGATTCTCTCCGGACTGTCTCCGGACGGACGAATCGTTGAAATGATAGAATTAAAAGAACATCCTTACTATGTTGCAACCCAGGCACATCCGGAATTCAAATCCAGACCGGATAACCCCCATCCCCTGTTTGCAGGTCTGATTGAAGCAGCATTGGTATTGAATGAGGAGGAAGGATTATGAACCAGATGACAGATGACAGCCAGCAGAAGACCCTGTATGAGCCCTCTTTTGAGCATGATAACTGCGGTATCGGTGCCGTAGTAAACATTCATGGAGAAAAGAGCCACGGAATTGTAGATGATGCGTTGAAAATAGTAGAGAACCTGGAGCATCGCGCCGGAAAGGACGGCGAGGGAAAGACCGGTGACGGCGTAGGTATTCTGACCCAGATTCCACACAAATTTTTCAAAAAGGTGTGTAAGGATGCCGGCATCGAAATCGGGGGTGAGCGGGAGTATGCAGTGGGTATGTTCTTCTTCCCCCAGAATGAGCTGAAGAGAAGCCAGGCTAAGAAAATGTTCGAAATCATTGTGGAAAAGGAGGGCCTTTCCTTCCTTGGATGGAGAGAATTGCCTACGGTCGAGGCAGTGCTGGGCCAAAAAGCACTGGAGAGCTGTCCGCGTATTTTCCAGGCATTTATTAAGCGTCCCGCAGGGTTGACCGAGGATCTGGACTTTGACCGGAAGCTGTATGTGATCCGTCGTGTGTTTGAGCAGAGTAATGAGAACACCTATGTGCCCTCTCTTTCCTGCAGAACCATTGTATATAAGGGAATGTTCCTGGTAGGACAGCTTCGTACCTTCTTCCTGGATTTACAGGATGAAGCCTATGAGTCTGCCATTGCCATGGTGCATTCCAGATTCTCTACCAATACCAACCCCAGCTGGTTACGGGCACATCCCAATCGTCTGGTGGTACACAATGGTGAAATCAATACCATCCGAAGCAATGCGGACAAGATGCTGGCAAGAGAGGAGACCATGCATACCAGCTGCTTTACCGATGAGGAATTGACCAAGGTTCTGCCGGTTATTTCTACGGAAGGCTCCGATTCTGCCATGCTGGATAATACCCTGGAGTTTATGATAATGGGTGGTATGGATCCCGCCCTTGCAGCCATGATTCTGATTCCCGAGCCCTGGGAGCATAATGATACCATTTCCCAGAAGGAGAGGGATTTCTACCAGTATTATGCAACCATGATGGAGCCCTGGGACGGCCCCGCATCCATTCTGTTTTCCGATGGTGATGTGATGGGTGCTATCCTGGATCGTAACGGTTTGAGACCTTCCCGTTATTATGTGACCGATGATGACCGTTTGATTCTTTCTTCGGAAGTCGGTGTGCTGAAGATTGATGATAAGCATATTTTGAAAAAGGAAAGACTGCATCCCGGAAAGATGCTTCTGGTGGATACCAAGAAGGGAAGAATCATTTCGGATGAGGAGCTGAAAGCTCTTTATGCCGGAAGAGAGCCCTATGGTGAGTGGCTGGATTCCAATCTGTTGAACCTCAGTGATTTAAAGATACCTAACCAGAAGGTGCCCAACTTTAAAAAGGACGAATTGGTTCGGCTGCAGAAGGCCTTTGGATATACCTATGAGGATTATAAAGAGGAGATTGGCGCCATGGCGCTTCAGGGCTCTGAGCATGTGGGCGCAATGGGTGTGGATACGCCTATCGCAGCCTTGTCCAAGGAGTATCAGCCTCTGTTTTACTATTTCAAGCAGCTCTTTGCCCAGGTAACCAATCCTCCCATCGATGCAGTGCGTGAAAAGATTGTAACCGCTACCAGCATATATATAGGAAAGAACGGAGATTTGTTATCTGAGAAACCTTCCAACTGCAGAGTGCTGAAGGTGCAGAATCCCATTCTGTCCGATTTGGATCTGCTTAAGATTTCCCACCTGAATCAGGAAGGTCTGAAGGTAGAAAAGGTTTCCATGCTCTTTTACAAGAGTACCAGACTGGAGCGTGCCATTGAGCATCTCTGCGTGGAGGTGGACCGGGCATATCGTGATGGTGCGAATATACTGATCTTGTCTGACCGCGGCGTGGATGAAAACCATGTGGCTATTCCGTCCCTGTTGGCAGTATCCGCAGTGCACAACCACCTGGTTCGTACCAAGAAGTGCATGGCTATGTCCCTGGTACTGGAGACTGCAGAGCCCTGCCTGGTACATCATTTTGCAGCACTTTTGGGCTATGGTGCATGTGCCATCAATCCTTACCTGGCTCACGCATCCATCGCGCAGTTGATTTCCGAGGGACTGCTGGAAAAGGATTACTATGCGGCTGTAAACGATTATGACAAGGCTGTCATTCAGGGCATTGTAAAGATTGCTTCCAAGATGGGTATCTCCACCATTCAGTCCTATCAGGGCAGCCGTATTTTTGAGGCAATGGGTATTGATAAGAGTGTGATTGACCAGTACTTCACCGGTACGGTTTCCAGAATCGGCGGTATTACCCTGCAGGATATTGCCGCCAACACGGATAAGCAGCATTCCCTGGCATTTGACCAGTTAGGCTTAAATACCGATATGTCCATTGATTCCATGGGACGTCATAAAATGCGTGCCCAGGGAGAAACCCATCGGTATAATCCTGCAACCATTCATATGCTGCAGATGGCTACCAGAGAGGGTGACTATCAAAAATTCAAGCAGTACACAGAGATGGTGGATCAGGAGGAAACCGGATATATCCGAAGTCTGATGGATTTCGTGTATCCGGAGGCAGGAGTACCCCTGGAGGAAGTGGAGAGTGTAGAGAGTATTGTGAAGCGCTTCAAGACCGGTGCCATGTCCTACGGTTCCATTTCTGAGGAGGCTCATGAGGCCCTGGCAATTGCCATGAACAGACTGCACGGTAAGTCCAACAGTGGTGAGGGCGGAGAAAGTGATGAGCGTCTGGAAAGCGCAGGAACGGACCACGACAGAAGCTCTGCCATCAAGCAGGTAGCCAGCGGACGTTTCGGTGTTACCAGCAGATATTTAACCAGCGCCCAGGAAATCCAGATTAAGATGGCTCAGGGTGCAAAGCCCGGTGAGGGCGGTCATCTGCCGGGCAAGAAGGTATATCCCTGGATTGCAAAAACCAGACATTCCACACCCGGTGTCAGCCTGATTTCCCCGCCGCCTCATCATGATATTTATTCCATTGAGGATTTGGCGCAGTTGATTTATGATTTAAAGAATGCCAATGACCGTGCAAGAATTTCCGTAAAGCTGGTTTCCGAAACCGGTGTTGGTACTATCGCAGCCGGTGTGGCAAAAGCCGGTGCAGGTGTTATTCTGATCTCCGGTTATGACGGAGGTACCGGTGCGGCACCTATCAGCTCCATCCACAATGCAGGACTTCCCTGGGAGCTTGGTCTGGCGGAGACCCATCAGACCCTGATTCAGAACGGCCTGCGTAACCGGGTGGTACTGGAGACGGACGGTAAGCTTATGAGCGGTCGTGATGTGGCAATCGCAGCCATTCTGGGTGCGGAGGAGTTTGGCTTTGCAACCGCACCATTGGTAACCCTGGGCTGTGTCATGATGAGAGTATGTAACCTGGATACCTGTCCCATGGGTATTGCTACCCAGAATCCGGAGCTTCGGAAGCGCTTTGCCGGTAAACCGGAGTATGTAGAGAACTTCATGCGGTTTGTGGCAGAAGAATTACGTGAATATATGTCCAGGCTGGGTGTTCGCAGCATTGATGAACTGGTGGGCAGAACCGATCTGCTTCGCAAGAAGGATGGCCTGACCGGTACGGCGGCAAAGATTGACCTGAATCGTATTCTCGGTGAGGAATGCAGACAGGCGGTTTCCTATGCCGAGAAGGCTTCCTATGATTTCGAACTGGACAAGAAGAAGGATCAGATATTACTGAGCAGGAATAAGCAGCTAAAGAATGTGATTCTCCATGGAGGTCAGGTGACTGTAGAGGCGGAGGTGACCAATACGGACCGTACCTTCGGTACCTTAATCGGTGCGGAGATTACCAGAGCCCATCATGAGGGACTGCCGGAGGATTCCGTTACCATTCAGTGTATTGGTGCCGGCGGACAGAGCTTCGGTGCATTTATTCCTTCCGGTCTGACCCTGAATCTGACCGGTGACAGCAACGACTATTTCGGCAAGGGATTGTCCGGTGGTAAGCTGATTGTAAAGGCTCCGAAGGATGCCGCTTATGATGCGGAGAATGATATTATCGTAGGTAATGTGGCCCTATACGGAGCAACCTCCGGTGAGGCATACATTGCAGGTATGGCTGGGGAACGCTTCTGTGTTCGTAATTCCGGTGCCCGTACCGTAGTAGAAGGTGTGGGTGAACACGGATGTGAGTACATGACCGGTGGTGTGGCTGTGATCCTTGGGCCTACCGGCAAAAACTTTGCCGCAGGTATGAGTGGTGGTATTGCTTATGTTCTGGATGAAAACAATACGCTGTATCGGAACCTGAACAAGGAGATGGTACTGATGGAGAGTGTGGAGCATAAGGCAGACAAAGAGGAACTGAAAACCCTTTTGATGAACCATGTGAAGTATACGGATTCCGAGAAGGCTCGTAAGATTTTGGAGGACTTCAATGCTTATCTTCCGAAATTTAAGAAGATCATTCCTTCTGATTACAAGAAGATTGTTCAGCTGACAGAGGACTATATTGAGCGTGGAATGAGCATGAAGGAAGCGCAGATTGAAGCCTTTTATGAAAGTCTGAAAATTCGTCAATAAGAGAGGAAGTGTAATCGTATGGGAAAGCCTACAGGTTTTATGGAATATGAAAGAAAAGATTCTATTTCGGTCAGTCCGGAGCAGAGAATCAAAAATGTTGAGGAGTTTCACATTGGTTTGCCCCTGGAGGAACAGAAGAAGC